>JAQTUC010000150.1 GCA_028710385.1 Candidatus Omnitrophota bacterium | reverse complement strand
TGATTAACTCATTGTATAAATGAAATTAATTCATTTTCTTTACAACAGGAAAGAATGTTGGGGCGCGCTTGAAGGAAGCTTCATACGGCCGCTTAAAGATGAGCCTTTTAAAGGCATTAAGCTGTTTTCAAGAAAAATACCGCTTAACGGCGTAAAGTTCCTGCCCCCGGCCAAAGCTACTAAAATTATCCTCATCGGGCTTAATTACAAGGATCACGCCCGCGAACTTAACATGAATATTCCAGGCGAGCCGCTTATTTTTTTAAAACCAACAACCGCCTTAATAGGCCATAAAGGCGCCATAATCTATCCCGCTGGAGTTACGCAATTGGATTATGAAGGAGAGCTTGCCATGGTTCTTAAAAAACAATGTAAAAACATAAAGCCCAGGGATTTTTCAAAGTATATTTTAGGCTACACCTGCCTTAACGATGTGACAGCAAGAGATTTGCAGAGAAAAGATATCCAGTGGACCAGGGCAAAGTCATTTGATTCATTTTGTCCCGTTGGCCCATATCTTGAAACGCAAGTTAACCCGCAGAATTTAAATATCCGTTCTTACTTAAACGGGCAATTGAGGCAGAATTCGCAAACTTCCCAGTTTATTTTTAAGCCCGAGCATCTTCTGTCTTTTGTTTCGCGCATTATGACCCTGTATCCGGGCGATATAATTTCAACCGGAACTCCTTTTGGGGTGGGCTCAATGAAAAAAGGCGACAAAATTGAAATAGAAATAGAGGGCATCGGCAGGCTTATCAATTACGTAAAATGAAAATAATTTTTATAAAAATAACTTTCAAATCCCTGTTTTTGGTTATGCTTCTTGGCACAACTGCCTGTGCATATAAGCCAAAGATAGTTATGCAATGCCTGCCCCAGCCGAAACAATGCATTATCGCCAACGAAACGCTGCGCTTTTCTCCCAAAGAAAAACTGGCGTATGTTGCTTCTCTTGGCAGTATACCTTCGGCGAATCTTGTTTTGGAAATAAAAGGCATTGAGTATGTTAACGGCCATGATTGCTATCATATAGTAGCCGATGCCGGGCCGAACAGTTTTTTTTCTTTATTTTTTAATCTCAAATACCATATTGAAACCTACATAGACAAGAATACGGGATTAACTGCGAAGTTTTACAAAAAGAAAACTTCCAGGCGTAAAACAACCGAAGAAACTATTATTTTTGACCGCGACAAAAATACAGCAAAATGCGAATATAACGATATGCGCAAAAAGGAACTGGCAATTAACCAGGACACTCACGATTTGCTGTCGTTTTTATATTATTACCGCATGAAAGGCATAGAGACGGGCAAAACATATAATTTTGGCATGCTTTATGGAGGGAAAATCTGGCCGGTTGAGATGAAAGTCGGAAATGTGTATTTAATGAAGCTTAAGGACGGCAGCTGCATAAATGTATTTGCGGTAAAGTTAAGTTCTGAGATTATATCTTCTATAATGGGCGCTCCTGTTCTGGACGCTTATGTCAGCGTTGATTCAAAACGTATTCCCATATTTTTTACCGCAAAAACAAGAATGGGCGACGTAGGCACGGTTCTCACGAATCTAGAGGTTCTTAAAGAAGGCGGAGAATAGCCGGTATGAAGGCATTTACCCAGCATCTTACTTTTAATACTAAGGAGACAATAGAGTTTGTGAATGTCACAGAAATGATTGAAAAAATTGTTTCTGAGTCAAAGGTAAAAGAAGGTTTATGCCTTGTCAGCGCAATGCATATAACAGCTTCTGTTTTTATAAATGACGAGGAAGAGGGCCTGAAAAACGATTTTAAAAAATGGTTGGAAGAATTTGCGCCGTCAGGGAAAAAATATCTTCATAATCTTACCGGAGAAGACAACGCTCACGCTCATCTTAAACGCACCATTATGGGCAGGGAAGTGGTTTTGGCAATAACTGCCGGCAGGCTTGATTTTGGGCCATGGGAGCAGGTTTTTTATGGCGAATTTGACGGCCGGCGTCCCAAGAAAGTGCTTGTAAAGATACTGGGAGAATAAGCCCTTTGCGCTTCTTCCCACTTTTTGTAGACTTATTCTTTGGGCGTGTTATAATCATATTTATTCAAACCCAAAAAGGAGGGATTTTATGAAGAGGAATAATTTTACCGTTACCGAAATAATTATAGCGGCAATAATACTGGCTCTTTTTGTTACCATAGCAATCCCGGTTTATAACAGCACAGTGGAAAACGCCAAGGCAAGGTCATGCGAGCTTAATCTTAAAACAATTTTAGGCGCAGTTGAAGCGCAAACGCTTGAGCGCAATAGTTTTCCTGCTTCGTTTAGCAAAATAAGCGATAAAAATTTTGAAAAAGCCTGGGCAAAAGTTTTAAAAGAGGAAGGCGCTTTCAGCGTCAAGCTTACTTATTTTCTTGTGAATTTAGATGAAAAAGGCTTAGCTTATGCTGCTGCAAATAACCAGCCGTGGATACATAAATTTATTTCTAATAATGCTACATTGACCTGCCCAAGTGCGCACGGCGGTAATTCTTACGGTATAAATTCATCATTGGCAGGCAGAACATACGAAGAATATAAAACTTTACCGAATTCCACTATAGTCGTAGGCGATTGTGATGCCAACAGGTTCGGCGGTGTTGGAGAATTAGCTTCGCGTCATATAGATTATACGTTTTTTCATCAAACCAATTACGCATTGACAGTTGATAAAGGGCATGAAAAAGTCAAAATCCCCCAAGGCAGCGGCGCCCCGACTCAAGGCATTCCTATTCCGGGTGTACCTTTGGGGCAGCAGCAACAACAACAGCAACAGCAACAACAACAGCAGCAGCAGCAACAGCAACAGCAACAAACGTACAACGCTCCTCCTGGACAAACCGGCACCACTCCCGGACAAAGCGGCAATACCCCCGGACAGACCGGCAACATTCCCGGACAAACCGGCACTACTCCCGGGCAGAGCGGTAATAATCCCGGCCAGCCCAGTCATCCTTTTCAGAGCCCAGGCGAGCATAGTGAACACCATAATTAGAATAAAATAATTCCGGTTAACCTGTCTGGTTCAACCGGGTAGCGTGAATAAAATTCGGCTTGATATAAAAGATAAAAATAACCAATTAATTTGCTGATTTGAATAAAAAACGTTTTACAATTCTGGCAGTAATTTTTCTGGTTTCTCTCCTGCCGCTTTTTTTCTCGTTTCCCTATCTTTCACGCCTTTCTCTACGCTTCGATGATTTTTCAAGCCAGTTTTTCTATTATTTAAATAAGAAGAATATTGATACGAGCCGCATAATCCTTGTTGCTATTGATGATTATTCTTTTAAGGAAATCGGGCA
>JAQTUC010000030.1 GCA_028710385.1 Candidatus Omnitrophota bacterium | reverse complement strand
CAATGATAAGAGATACGCCTTCGCGGGTTGGCATCATAAGCCCTATGCCGGGGCGCTCCACCCCTTCTATTAAACCGAGGATAAGCGTAGCCGCGCAAACAGCAGCTCCGGTATTTCCGCAGGAAACAAATGCATCTATTTTCTTTTCTTTCAGAAGCATTGTTCCGATAGTTATTGAAGAATTTTTCTTACGGCGCACGGATGTTGCCGGAGATTCACCCATTTCAATCTTTTCAGGCGCGTGCACAACCGTAAAATCCTTAAGGTCAATTTTATTTTTGCGGGCCTGCTCTTCAATCTCCTCTCTTACGCCGATAAGGACTATTTCCTCGCCATATTCCTTTTTAGCCAAAACTGCGCCCTTAAAAATTTCTTCCGGCGCGTAATCGCCTCCGGATATGTCAACACCTATCTTGTAGCTCATTTCTGCTCCCTTTTCTTTTCCTTAAGCTCTACTTTCACAATCTCCCTGCCTCCATAGTAACCGCAAAACGGACAAACCATGTGAGCAATCTTAAGCTTGTGGCATTCTTTGCAGGCAACAAGCGCAGGAGCATAAATTTTATTATGCGTTAATTTTTTTCTTTGCCTTGATCTTGAATGTTGTCTTTTAGGAAGAGCCATTTAAACCTCCTCAATGAACACGTGATTTTTCAAGCGCAACGCGCGCAGAGAAATCACAGTGTGAATTGATACTGAGGATGCGATGGATAAGAGCATCCGAAGTATCTTTGTCTAGAACCATATTATTTTTTCCCAGCGTACCCAAACGCAGGAAAAATATCAATACGTTATTTGCATTTACACTTGTCTGTATTTAAATTGGCTTTGCATACCGCGCAAAGCCCTTTGCAATCAGGGGAACATAAAACTTTCATAGGAAAATTAAGAAGCACCTCTTCGCGAAGCGCCTCATCCACATCCAGGAAATTACCCAAATCATTTACGTTTAAAAAAAGCTTAAAATCCTGTTTAACTGTCTGGTTGGCTTGCGTCAGGCAGCGTGAACAGACAATTTCCCTTACACTTGTCACTTCTGCATTTACGACAATCTCTTTGCCTATGCGTGAAATGCGGCAGCAAAGATGAATATTTCCGACAAACTTAACATCAAAACTTGATAAGTCCCAGTTCTCAGCTTTAATGTCTTCTGTTAACTCTATTTCTTCTTCTTTTATCTTGTCTACTTCTATCCGCATTATTCCTGTATTATACTAATCAATCAAATATCGTATCGCGATTAGCCTTGCTTTCTTATTTTCTTAAGATTAGCCAAAACCTGGCGGGGCAGAAATTGCTTAAGGTCTGCGCCAAGATGTGCGGCTTCTTTTATGAGCCGCGAAGAAATATAGGAATAAAAAGGATGGGGCATAAGAAACATAGTTTCTATCTCTTCGGACAGGCTCCGGTTTGTTAAAGCCATCTGGAATTCGTATTCAAAGTCGGATATCATACGCAACCCTCTTACTATTACTTTTGCCTTTTTTTTCTTGGCAAAATCAACCACAAGGCCATCAAATCCCTCTGCTTTCACTCCTTTTATCCCGCGCGAAGCATCTTTTACCATTTTAAGCCTTTCAGGATAGGCAAAAAGGGTATCTTTTGAAGGATTCTTAACCACAGCCACAATCACGCAATCAAATATGCGGGAAGCTCTCTTAATTATGTCTATGTGGCCGTTTGTAATAGGATCAAATGTGCCCGGATAAATCGCTGTTTTCAATTTATTTAAGCCCCCTTTTTCGTATACACGAGGAGTAATGTCTGACCGTATTTCTTCTCCAAAACAACAGAAAATTTACTGCTGCTTTTTGTGTATTCGTCTTTGATAAACATAAGGCTAACTATGTAGCCGGAAGGGGCTAATATATCATAATCCTCTAAATTTTGCAAGGTATTTATGAGTTTCGCCTCGTGATAAGGCGGGTCCAGGAATATAAGATCAAACTGCTCCCTGTATACATGAAAATCGTTTATGGCGCTTGCGGCATCTTTAAGGTAAACCCTGGCCTTTTCCTCAATACCCAGGGAAGCAATGTTTTCTTTTATTGCGGCTATGCTCTTACGCTCCACATCAACGAAAGACGCTTCTTTTGCGCCCAGAGAAAGCGCCTCTATCCCGAGGGCACCGCTTCCCGCAAAAAGCTCTAAAACGCGCTTACCCTCTATAACATCGCTTAAAATGTCAAAACAAGCCTTTTTCACCATGTTAGACACAGGCCTGATGCCTGGCGGCACTTTTAGCGGCCTGCCCTTAAGGCTTCCCAGTATTACCCTCATATCAAGCTTTCTCCTCCAAAAGGCTGAATGAATCTTTTAATTCCCCATACAAAGAATCAATTTTTTCTCTTATAAAACGGTGCTCCTGCTTTTTAAGGTCAGGGTCAGTTTTAATTATATCATACGCGAAAACACGCGCTTCCTTAAGAAGATCCAGGTCGCGCAAGGGATTTGCTATTTTTAACTCAGGAAGTCCGTGCTGCATCTGGCCGAAAAAATCTCCCGGCCCCCTTAAAATTAAATCTTCCTCAGATATTTTAAAGCCGTCATTGGTTACCTCAAGGACTTTCAGCCTTTTTACAACATCCTCGCTTAGCTCCTCTGCGCTTAAAAGGATAAAATGCGGTTCATAGCTTGAGCGCTGAATTCTGCCGCGCAGCTGGTGCAATTGGGCAAGGCCGAATCTCTCCGGATTTTCAACAACCATAATTGTTGCGTTCTCAACATTCACCCCCACTTCAACAACTGTTGTTGAGATAAGAATGTCTATCGCGCCCTTACGAAACTTCTCAATAACGGACAATTTTTCTTTTGGCGGAAGTTTTCCGTGAAACATGCCTGTTTTAAATTTGTCAAAATGCTTTTTAAGGTCATCATACATAACCTCCAAAGACCTTAAATCTTCATCTTCGTTTTCTTCAATCACCGGATAGATTATATAAGCCTGGCGGCCTTTTGAAATTTTTTCTTCTATAAAATCATAAACCCACTGACGCTTCTTCTCCGTAACCCAAACAGTTTTAGGTATAATCCGGCCTGCGGGAAGCTCTGTTATAACGGACAGGTCAAGGTCGCCATACAAAGAAAGCGCCAGGCTCCTTGGTATGGGAGTTGCGCTCATTATAAGGTAATGCGGATTTATTCCTTTTTTAGGCAAAAGTGCGCGCTGGGCAACGCCGAATTTATGCTGTTCGTCTATTGCCACAAACCTTAAATTTTTAAAAACTACACTGTCGGAAATAAGCGCGTGCGTTCCTATGACAATGTCAATTTTTCCTTCTGAAATTTCCTTATGTATCTTTTCAACCTCAGCTTTGGGCAATGATGAAACCAGGACCTCAACCTTGTAGCCAAAACCTTTAAAAAGATTTTGAAAGGTCTCGGCGTGCTGATAGGCAAGTATTTCTGTAGGCACCATAAAAGCTGCCTGAAACCCGGAAGACACGGCAGATGCAAAAGCAAACGCGGCAACCACGGTTTTACCGCAGCCGACATCTCCCTGAAGAAGCCTGTGCATGGGATAAGTTTTTTTAAGGTCTTCCAGTATCTCATTGAGAGCTTTTTCCTGCGAAGCAGTCAGGGAAAATTTAAAGTTCTGCTTTAACTTTTCAATGAGCTTCGGGCCTACGCTAAAAGAATCTGCTGTTTGCTGGCGGTGCCTTGCCTTACGCAGATAAACCAGGATTTGCGAGAAAAACAATTCCTCAAAAATAAATCTTTCACGGGCGGTCTGCGCCTCTTTGAAAGACTGCGGAAAATGAATACCCTTAAACGACTGGACAATATTTGGAAGATTTTTTTCGCGCCGCACGTCAAAGGGCAGAGAGTCGCGCGTTTGCACATCAAGATTATCAAGAGCAAGAGAAATAGTTTTTCTGATAAATTTTTGTCCTAAGTTTTGCGTTGAGCTGTAAATTCCTACAATCCTTCCGAGGTTAAGAGAATCTTCGCCTTCTTCAAATACCTCAAATTCAGGCGCAACAAACTTAAGCTTTCCGTCATACATTCTTGGCTTGCCATAAATAATTAAAGTTTCCCCGACTTCCATTTTGTCGTAAAGATAACCCTGATTAAACCATGTGCAATTAACAACTGCGGTGTCATCGCTTATCGCAATTTCCAGTATGTTTTTTACCCTTCTTGCCCGCATAAAATAAGGCATTTTCTTTAAGTTTCTTGCGAGTATCTTTGCCTTTATTACACAAAACTCATTTTCTTTTATTTCTTTTATTTTTTTGAAGTTGCGGCGGTCCTCGTATCGGAATGGAAAATAATGCAGAAGGTCTTCCTGGGTACGGATACCTATCCGGTTAAACACTTCTTCCTTTTTAGGGCCCACTCCTTTTAAGTATCTTATCGGTTCGGTATGCGTCATAAAATTGCGATATCAAACAATGCCGGGAATTTTAAACTTTGGTATTTTTTATATAATCTTCAATTATTTTTCTGTGGTCAAAGGCGATTTTTTCAGGAAGCAAATTAAGCGTATAAACTTGCGCGTTTTTGGCGTCAGAAGAAGCTTTAAGTTTTCCCTTTGCTCTTCCGTAGAAAACACTTGAAACAGTATGAAATCTTGCATCCCTTTTAGGATCGGAATAAACTCCGAGCAGTTTAAAGTCACAAAAGTCAAGATTGGTTTCTTCCTTTATTTCGCGCTTTACAGCCTCTTCAACTGTTTCTCCGTAATCAACAAATCCTCCCGGCAAAGCCCAGCCAAGCGGCGGGTTCGTGCGCTCAATCATTACGATACCACCCTCAAATTCAACTACGCCGTCAACCGTTAAAAACGGGCCTTCGCGAAGCTTGCCTGTAATATGCGTAAGATAATCGGTAATATTTTTTTGAAATATTTTCATAGCGCTTTCCGAAAACAGTATAAATTCAATCTTCTTAAGGCTTGGCTCATGTGTAGCCTGTAAATACCTGAAAACTTCCTGCGCCATAATTTTTGAAGCTGCCTCATAGGAAAATCCGCCGACCCCGCAGCCTAAAGCGCAAAAAGCTATTGAACTTATTTTTTTATTTTGCGCGGCAAGAAGCGTATTGTATGCGGCCTTTCTTATCATGTTTTCATCAGTCTTAAAATCCATCTTCATGGTTGAAGCATGTATAACATATTTTGCTTTTAATGAGCCTGCGCCGGTTACAACAGCCTCTCCAACTTCAACCGGGCCTTTTTTTATCGCTTCTTCTTCTATAATCTTTCCGCCCTTTTTCTTAATAGCGCCGGCGACGCCTCCGCCCATATAAAACTGGTTGTTTGCGGCATTAACAATTGCTTCGTTTTCTGACTCGGTAATATCTCCTTTTGTTACGATTATCTCAACATCTCTAACTTTCATTTTTACCTCTGCGTTTTAAGAAACCGCATCATACTTAAAAAATAAGGCTGAAACTGCCGCAAGAACATAAAAACAGGCAGCAATAATTAAAACCAATTTAAACCCGAAAGCCATGGCAACGATAATGGCAACAATAGAAGCAATCACTGAAGAAGAACCGTTTATTGCCCATGCCCAGGGAACTAAAGCGCTGTCTTTTGAGGACACAACTCTTAATGCGAGCGGAAAAGCAAAACCCATAAAATATGCCAATGGCAGCACAAACAAAACAGCCACAATAATACGCCAGATTAACGCGGCAGATAGAAAAATATTTGATATTTGCGCAATTAAACCGGTAAATACAACTATCAGGATTGCGCAGGTCAAAGCTACTATTGGTATCCACATATTAATCTTCTTCCTGATGAAAGACGAAGAAAAACTGCCCAATCCCGCAGATATCAATATCGCCGGAATTAAAACAGCCATTGAATATATGGGGCTTCCCAGAAAAAGCACAAATTTCTGAAGCAATCCCATCTCAAGAAACATAAAGGCAAAACCTATAGACATAAAATAAACATAAACAATGAATTTGTTTTTTGATGTCGTGGATTCTTTTTTTGACAATGCAAGAGGCAGCAGAACAAGGATAACCGATAAAACCAAAGAGTTTATGAACATAAATACCAGAACAAAAACATGCCAAACTCCTCTTATGCTGTCATAATAAGGATTTGAAGAAACCGAAGGCGATGCCTTTACTTTATTGTAATTATAGAAAAACGGGCTATCGTCAGTGGTCGGGCTTACATTAAACTCATAATTATTGTAAAATTGCCTCTCCTTGTTATTTTTAAAGGCTTCTGCGAGCTCGGTAAAAGGCGCTGCGTAACCGGGATTGCTTACTTTCACAGAATCAATTTGCGGATACCATATTTCAAGGCCGTTGGTTTTGACAAAATCTGTTAATTTATTTTTCTCTTCCTCCGTAAACGGGTTTTTCTTAAATATTACATTACCGACGAGTTTATCCTTAGAAGAAACAACAATTATATGCGAACCGGGGTTTTTGTATCCTTTGTCTTTAAGGGCAGTAAGGGCTATGGAAAAAATGCGAAGCGCTTCCCTTGGCTTATCCAAATAAGCCCAGCGGCCTATCTGGATTAATCCGCCATCTGTTAAATGGTCCAGGTAGTCGGAAAACGCCTCCTTGGTATAAAGGAAATTATCGGAAAGCGTATATGCTCCGGTTGAAAGCGCAAGAACGCTGTCCGTATAATAAATGACTATAATGTCGTATTTATTTTTTGTCTGCCTTACGAAGCTTCTTCCGTCCTCAACAAATAAATTTATGCCAGGCGTAGAATAAAGATTATTAATGTGTCCGGCAAACTTCTTTGAAGTTATATAAGCCGTAGAAGGATTGATCTCAACAGCATCAATAACTTTGGAGTTGTTAAGCTTAGCCACTATAACATCAAATCCGCCTCCGGCGCCTATTATTAAGGTACGCTTGGGCGCTGTGCCTTTTATCACATACGCAGTGTTTCTGTCTACGGCTGAAGCTTTTCGCAGCTGGTCTACAAAATCCATATCAAAGAACAGCGCCTGCGCGTCGCCGTCCATAAGGATATTTTTAATCCTCCTGTCTTTCGCGTACGATATAACATCAACGCGGGAAATCGGGTTCCATTTTGTGTATTCAACCACGGTGTTCGCTCCGTACATTGAAGAGAACTGCTTGTGCCCTTCGGGAAGAATCTTAAGAGATGTTACACTGCCTGAAAGCTTTAAAACTGCCGCCAAAAATAAAATCCATACAAAAACAGGAATTTTGTATTTTTCTATTTTTCTTATAAAAACAATTAAAGGCGCAATCGCCATGACTGATGTTAAAATAACCAGGTTAAACGCTCCGATACGCTCAATTAACGCTATAAACAATACGCAGCCAAGGCCGGAACCCAGCAGATTTATAAAATATGTTTTTCCGACCGTTTCAGGAAAATGCATAAAAGACCTTAATATGACTAAGCCTGCGAAGAAATAAGGAAGCATAAGAATAAGGTAAGAAGCAATCAGGCCAAGTATTATTTTCGGCTCAGGCGATAATGCAAAAGTATTGGCAACAGGATAATAGCCATAGACTGAGGAGATAAAAATAGCCGCGGAAAGCCCCAGCAAAGATGCCGGATAAAAAACTCCGTCCTTAAGTTCTCTTAGCTTTCGGGATATATGTAAAACCGTTCCGCTTGCGGCAAAACCGAGCAAAGCCATGGTGATAACTATATAAACAAAATGATACCAGAGCACAACCGACAATATGCGGGTTTGCAGCAACTGCAATTCCAGGGTAATAATTGAAGTAATTAAAACAACAAAAAGCATTATTTTTCTTGACGCCAATGCCGCCTCCTCTTTATAGCCTTTAAATTATTTTAATGAAAAAACAATAGGCCCTTTGTCATATTGAACCTTCTCATCGCCTTCAAATTTTGGTGCGCCTTTGCTTGAAATGCTAAAATAATTGCCTTCTTCTGCGTAAGCTAAAGGTTTAAAATCGTTAAAAGTATCCGCAGGAATTATAGTTAGGTATTTAGGAACGAGTTGGTTTAAATTTTCAGGCAAAACCTTGTTATCCATTTGATATAATTTGACAGCAAAGGCAACGGTTAAAGTGTTAAATTTATTATAAAAAACATGGTAACGGGTAATTATCTTGGTAAATTGCGGAATACCGACGCTAAGAAATATTTTCGCTTCAATATCGGCAATTTTTAATTTTGATTCTTTGCTGTCAGCGCTATTTCCCATCGCAGAGAGCAAGCTGTCTTCTAAGGCCTCAACGCTGCCCAGGGAAGCCCTAAAGTCTGCAAATTTTTTTTCGCACGGTTCAGGCCTGTTGTTTCTGGCTGCGACAATGAGATTGTCAAAGATATCCTCGCTTTTAACATCTATTTGTTTATAAAATTCGCCAAAGAATTCCGCATCAAGCATCCGGTTTAATCTTGCCGCATATTTTTTATGGTTTACGCTGCTTTTGGGCCCAAAGCTAAACAACTGTTCAAATGTCGCGCCTTTTTTGGCTTCCGGCTCTATCATTCTCAAAGTGCCTCTGCCAAACTCTCTTTCTTCGTTAAACGCGGCCTCTAAAAAATCCTGCTTCCTGCTTATTGACAATAAACCGTCCAGCAGAAGCTGATATTGTTGCCTGGAAAAACCGTTATTCTTTACAGCATCCCTTAAGCAGGGATAAATTGTATTGGTATTTATAACATTTATTATATTTGCCATCATTATTCCAAACCGCTGCTGGCTAACATGCTGCATAAACCTTAACGCCGCCAGATAGTCTGAAACGGCTTCGGAATATTGTTTTTTTGATTCATGCCTGCGAGCCTCCAAAAGCAGCAACTTAAAAAGTTTTAATGCGTCCAAATATTTCGGCAATTCCGTTGCAGCATTTAGGGCTGCTGGTTTTTTGCCGAAAATAAAACCATCATTTCTCTGCATGGTTGCTCTTTTAAACAACTCAATTGCCTCTTTGTTATCGCTCAAAACATTTTCCATCTCCTGATTTTCCTGCCACCCGTTTTTTATCGCTTCATCGGGGTTAAAATCTTTTGGAATATTTCTCAATTTAGCCTCTGCCTCTTTATACAAAGCTCCTTCCGGAGGTGTTTCAACATCAACTGTCGCAATTATTATTTCTGAGCCTGAAGTTGCCGTTTTTGCGGATAAAAACGAGCCGCAGCAAAAAACAAGCGCCAGGGCCAAAAGAATAGCAGTCATTTTGCAAATCACAGCCTGCCTCCTTTAATTAGCTTTTGAGCAACTGCATAGGCGCCTGATTTTGTCGTAATCTTTCCAAGCACCTGCTCTTCTTTCACTTTTTTAAGTATTTCTCCAACCAAAGCGGAGGGCTTAAGATTGAATTTTTTCATTACATCGTATCCGTCAATAAGCTTCGGTAAAGGTTTCTTTTTCTTTTCCTCAAAATAATGGTCTATAAGGCCAAGCATTATCCTTTCATGCCTTTTTCTTTTTATCATATTGGTAAGCGGCCCGCGGGTTGCGCGCCAATCTGAGAGAGAAAGAAGTATTACAGAAACTCCCTCCTCGCCTGTATCGCGGAAAAAATGATAAATCGCTCTTTTTGTAGGAGGAGCCTGGTCAGCAAGATAACCCGGCCGAAGATGCCAGAAGAT
Source organism: Candidatus Omnitrophota bacterium (assembly GCA_028710385.1). GTDB lineage: Bacteria > Omnitrophota > Gorgyraeia > Duberdicusellales > 4484-171 > JAJYOP01. Next base: position 4,013 of record JAQTUC010000030.1, on the reverse strand, counting down.
AAGTTTCTTTAAAACGTCTTTCTCGCGCAGGGATAATTTAATCTTTTTTGCGATATTTTCCGCTATGTTCATTCCTATTTTTTCGTGCATATGGAATATGGTGCGGTTTCCTTTTCTGTTTTTGGCAATGGGTTTGCCGATATCGTGCAACAGGCAGGCTAATTTTATGATTTGCGCGCGCGTCCTTCCTTCGGCAAGCGGCTCGTTAAGATAAGCTAATATTTCTTTTTTATGCACTATGTATTTACGGTAAAGAGCCTCAAATTCCCGAAGTGCCTCAAGAGAATGTCTCCAGACATCAAGATGATGAAAACCACCCTGGTAAACATTTCTCATTTTAGTAATTTGCGGAATAACCTCATCAAGAACCCTTAATTCTTCCATGCGCTTTATCGCATCGTAGGAATGAGAATTGCTGAATATTTTGAAAAGTTCTTCATTGATACGCTCTCCGGAAATATTTTTCAAAAGTTTTTTGTATTTGACAAAGGCTTTTTGCGTATTTTTATCTATTTTGAATCCGTAGTTTACCATAAAAGCAAAACCGCGGAGTATCCTCAGAGCATCCTGGCGCAAAACATCTTCGTTTGCTGACCTGATAAGCTTATTTTTAATGTCTTTTGCCGAATGAAACAAATCAATAACAGAATTGTTTTTGCCTGAAACATTTACGGCAAGCATATTTATGGTAAAATCCCGTAAATATAAATCCTCGTTAAAGTCTTTCCCGCGCATAAGCGTAAAATCATAAGTATAAATTTTTGAATGTTTTTTAAGGATAACGCGGTAACTCCCCTCTTTCTCGTCAAGCACTATGAATTTTGAGGAAATTCTTTTTGAAAAATCCCTGACTACTCCCAGCACATTTTTTTCCACGCAAAAATCAAAATCAATAAGATCTTTCTTCTTTCCAAGAAACAAATCACGAAGCACTCCTCCTACAAGCCAGACATTGACCTTTCGCTTCGCAGAGATTGCGCCTATTAAATTAAAATAAGGGATTTTTTTTGAAATAATTTTATAATTCATCTATCTATTGATTGAATATGCAAGCTTAGCTGGTAGGCGGAAAAAGAAATTAAGTCGGCTGCGACAGCTTGTTTAATACTTTTTCATCAACAAAAAGCGCAGATTTCGTCCTTACCGCAAGGGCGATACAATCAGACGGCCTTGCGTCTATTACTTTCGTGCCGCTTTGTGTTTTTAAATAAAGTTTTGCGTAAAATGTATTGTCTACCAGCTCATCAATTACTACTTTTTCAAGCTTTGCTCCAAGGTCATTCAGAATAGTGTGCATAAGGTCATGAGTGAGCGGCCTTGGCGATATAAAACTATTTAGATGCATGCGGATAGATACTGCTTCATTTATTCCTATTACTATAGGCAGGTATCTTGTGCCTTTTTTTTCCTTGAGAAAAACTATCTGCTCTCTTTTCTCTTCATCAATTATTATGCGCGTCAATTCCATCTCAATCATAGGCTGATTATTAAAAATTTGTAAAGGCTGGTTTTATTTAATGCGCTTACCGAGGATGTCGCGCAGTTCCCGCATGAATTGGTTTATATCCTTAAACTGCCTGTAAACCGATGCGAACCTCACATACGCAACATCATCAATTCTGGAAAGTTTCTCCATCACAAGCTCGCCGATAAAACGTGAATCTACTTCCTGGTCAAATTTTTTCTGTATCTCTGTTTCAATCTCCGCAACTAATTTTTCAACCTTCTCAGTGCTGACAGGCCTTTTTTGACAGGCGCTTCTGATACCGGATAATATTTTCTCTCTTATAAAAGGCTCCCTGCGGCCGTCTTTCTTGATTACCATAAGAGGAGTTTTTTCAACATATTCATAGGTCGTAAAACGCTTATTGCAGGCGCTGCATTCGCGGCGGCGCCTTATGGCTGTGCCCTCTGAGGTTTCGCGCGAGTCTATAACTCTGTCTTCGTTATGGTTGCAGAACGGACATTTCATTTTTTACCTATTTTCCTTAATTTAATTTTTGCTTCTTTAAGGAATTTTTTTGCCATTTCATCAGGGTAATTATCCGCGATAATCACCTCTGTTATGCCGGCATTTATTATCATTTTAGCACAAATACTGCACGGTGCATTAGTTATATATATTGCGCTCTCTCTTACCGAAACACCATGCTTGGCAGCCTGGAGCAAAACATTCTGCTCCGCGTGAAGCCCGCGGCATATCTCATGGCGCTGGCCGGAAGGCACATTCAGGTGAGCTCTGAGGCACCCGACGCTGTCACAATGCTCAACGCCCATTGGCGCGCCGTTATATCCGGTTGCAAGTATCTGCTTCTCTTTGACAAGAACCGCGCCCACATGCCGCCTGAGGCACGTTGAGCGCTCAGAAACAAGAAAAGCCGCCTTCATAAAATACTCATCCCAGGTTGGACGTTTGATTTTTTTATTCATATTAATTACATTTTAACGCTTTCATAAAGAGGGAACTTCGCCGTAAAATTAACTACCTCTTTTTTAATTTCCTCAATTTTTAAAGTATCGCCCTTATTAACGATTGCCTCATCTATTAATGCGCAGATTTTCTCCATTTCTTTTTCCTTCATTCCCCTTGTTGTGACAGCCGGGCTTCCTATTCTTACGCCGCTTGCGACTGCCGGCGGTTTTTCGTCAAACGGTATAAGATTTTTGTTTATCGTAATATTAACCGAACCAAGTATCCCCACTGCTTCTTTTCCTGTTATATTCTTCGGACGTAAATCAACCAGGAAAAGGTGGGTATCTGTTCCGCCGCTTACAATACGGTATTTTTTATCTTCCATGCACTTAGCGAAATATTTTGCGTTTAAAGCAACCTGTTTCTGGTATGCGGCAAACTCATCAGTAAGAGCTAACCCGAAGGCAACCGCCTTTGCCGCTACCACATGCATAAGTGGCCCTCCCTGTATGCCGGGGAAAACCGCTGTGTCAATTTTTTTGCCGAAATCCTTGCGCGAAAGAATAAAACCGCCGCGCGGCCCTCTTAAAGTTTTATGCGTGGTTGAAGTGACAAACTCTGCGTATTCGCAGGGGTTCGGATATATTTTTGCCGCAACCAGGCCTGCAAAATGCGCCATATCAACCAACAAATATGCACCGCAGCTGTCAGCAATGGCTCTGAATTTCTTAAAATCAATTATACGAGGATAAGCGCTTGCTCCGGCTATAATCATTTTTGGTTTATGTTTTTTGGCAAGCTCTGCTATTTCATCATAATCAAGGCATTCTGTTTCTTTGTTAACGCCGTAAGCGATAATATTATAAAACTTTCCGCTGAAATTAAGCGGGTGCCCGTGAGAAAGGTGGCCTCCGCAGGCAAGGTCCATTGCAAGTATGGTATCTTTTGCCTCAAGCACAGCCATCATAACACCCATATTCGCCTGAGAGCCTGAATGAGGCTGGACATTTGCGTATTCAGCGCCGAAAATCTTCTTAACGCGCTCTCTTGCGAGATCCTCAGCTTCATCTACAAACTCGCAGCCGCCGTACCAGCGCGCTTTTGGATAGCCTTCAGCGTATTTATTCGTAAGCACAGAGCCCTGCGCCTCCATAACAGGCAATGGCGCGAAATTTTCGCTTGCTATAAGCTCTAAATGCTCACGCTGACGGGTAAGCTCTTTTTTGATGCTTTGATAAACCTGTGGGTCAATCTTTTTCAGCTCTTCAAACATTTTCTTTCTCCTCTATTTCTTTTATTTTGTTAACTCTTCTCGTATGCCTTCCCCCCTCAAACTCTGCCTTAAGCCAGGAAAGAACTATTCTTTTCGCCTGCTCTCTGTTAATCAAATAAGACGGCAAAACCAGCACGTTGCTGTCGTTGTGTTTCCTGGAAAGAACCGCGCTTTTTACGTTAGAAACAAGAGCCGCCCTTATTCCTCTTACTTTGTTGGCAACTATGGCGCTCCCTATTCCCGAATAGCAGACAAGAACTGCGCGATCGCATTTCTTTTCCCTCACCGCTACAGAAGCCGGATAGGTGTAGTCGGGATAATCGCAGG
>JAQTUC010000029.1 GCA_028710385.1 Candidatus Omnitrophota bacterium | reverse complement strand
TGGATAAAATTATTAATAAATCCATAGAGAACCATTCAAGCGCGCTTAATTCTCTTAAGGAGAGCTTGCCGGCAGTCAGAGAGATAGCCGGCTCCTTTATTTCTGCTTTAAAGAACAACGGAAAAATTATTTTTATGGGTAACGGAGGCAGCGCCGCTGACAGCGAACACCTGGCAGCTGAGCTTGTGGGCCGTTTTAAAAAAAACAGAAAAGCCTACGCTGCGATTTCCCTTTCAAGCAATATTTGTAACATTACGGCAATAGGCAATGACTACGGATTTGATGAAATATTCAGCCGCCAAATTGAGGCTATTGCCGGGAAAAATGATCTAATCGTTGCGATATCAACTTCCGGCGAATCCCAAAATGTAATTAAGGCAGTTAATAAAGCGAAAGAACTTGGATTAAAAACCATAGGCTTTCTTGGGAAGCACGGTGGAAAGCTTAAAAACCTTGTAGATATTTCCCTGTTAATCCCCACTGAAGATACTCCGCGTATCCAGGAAATGCATATTCTGGCAGGGCATATAATCTGCGAAATTGTTGAAGAAGAGCTCTTGCATTAATTCGCCTCAAAAATCTTAGCCAGGTTTAACTATGAGCAAAATAAAAACCTTGTCGGCATTGAAAAAGATAGTCGGAAGTTTAAAGAAAAAAAATAAACAGATAGTTTTTACAAACGGCTGTTTTGACCTGATACATCCGGGGCACATAAAAATACTTAAGGATTCAAAGAGTAAAGGGGATGTGCTTATTGTCGGGCTTAATTCAGATTCTTCAATACGGCGGATAAAAGGCCCGAGTCGGCCGATAATGGATGAGAAGGCAAGAGGCAAGGTGCTTGAGGCGATAGAACTGGTAGATTACATTATTATTTTTAACGAAGACACCCCTTACAGAATTATAAAAGAATTAAAACCGGATTGCCTTGTAAAGGGAGAAGACTGGAAAGCCAGCGACATTATCGGAAGAGAATTTGCCAAAAAAATATTCCGCATTAAGTTTTACCCCGGATATTCCACAACCGGCATAATACAGAAAATCAAAAATGGATAAGAAGTTACTGCGGGTAGTTGATGTGAATTTCAACCGTTCAAAGGAAGCCTTGAGGGTGGTTGAGGATGTTTTTCGTTTTATCCTTGAGAATGACAATCTGAGAAAAGAGACAAGGTCTCTTCGCCACGCGTTGGATAAAATAACCGAAAACAAGATTTTAAAGGACGCGGTTCTCTCCCGCGATTCAGTGTCTGATTTGGGCAAAAAAACTGACGCTCTTGAGTTTAACAGAAAAACAATAGATGACATTATTTATGCCAACCTTCAAAGGGCCAAAGAGTCAATAAGAGTTTTGGAGGAGTTTTTTAAAATAATCTCCGGCAGTCAGGTAAAGCTTCTTAAAAGAATCCGCTATGATATTTATTCGCTGGAAAAAAAATTTACATCATTAAGAGAGGGCAGGCATGTTTAAAAAAAGTTTTCTAAAAAAAATAGCGCAGAACGAAAATGTAAGCCTAAATTTTCTGGAAAAGCAGCTTAAGTCTGGTTATGCGGTTATTCCGGCAAATTCAAAAAGAAACATACTTCCTCCTGCCATAGGAGGAGGGTTTAAGGTGAAGGTTAACGCTAATCTCGGCACATCTACGGAAAAATCAGACATAAACGGAGAATTAAATAAGCTTAAGGTTGCTCTGGAATGCAAGGCTGATACGATTATGGATTTAAGTACCGGAGGAGACCTCGCTAAAATAAGAAAGCAGATATTACGCAATTGTCCGGTTCCTCTCGGCACCGTCCCTATTTATGAGGCAGCAGTAAAAGCAGAAGCAAGGGGCCGCGGCTTTGAGGAAATGACTTTCAGTGATATCTGGAATGTTTTAAAATCGCAGGCAGAAGACGGCGTAGACTTTTTTACTATTCACGTAGGAATCATTAAAGAATTTCTTAAAATAATAGCAAGAAAGAAACGCGTCGGCGGAATTGTAAGCAGGGGTGGAGCGATAATGACCCGCTGGATGTATGTAAATAAAAGGGAAAACCCCTTCTATGAAAATTTTGACAGAATTCTTGATTTGGCAAAAGAATATAATATTACTTTAAGCCTTGGCGATGCGCTTCGGCCCGGAGCAATAGCTGACTCAAGCGATGAGCTGCAAATTTCAGAGTTGATGGTTTTGGGCGGATTAGTTAAAAAATGCAGGAAGCGCGGCGTTCAGGTTATGGTTGAAGGCCCGGGGCATATACGGTTTGACGAAATAGCTTTTAATATGCTTTTGCAGAAAAAAGTGTGCGATAACGCCCCGTTTTATGTTTTAGGCCCGCTTCCAACTGATATTGCGGCAGGCTATGACCATATAACCGGAGCAATCGGCGGAGCTATGGCAGCATATTTCGGCGCTGACTTTTTATGCGTAGTTACTCCGGCAGAGCATTTGCGCCAGCCCGATGCCTCCGACATAAGAGACGGCGTAATGAGCTCTAAAATTGCGGCCCACTGCATTGACATGCTGCGTTTTAAGGATGAGCTTGAGAAGGATCGTAAACTTTCTACATATCGCGCGCACCGCAACTGGAAAAAATTATTTCCCCTTACCCTTGATGAAACAAAAGCGCGCAGGTACCGTAACGCATCAATACCCCACAGCAAAGATATGTGCACTATGTGCGGTAAATTCTGCTCTTTAAAAATAATAGAAAAGTGTAATCTGTTGAAATAGTATAACCTTATTTCAGGCACTTCGGTAAGGTTGCCTCAGTGCCGCTGAAAATTCAATGAGACTTAGGCTTTTGAAGCGCAAGCGAACAAAAGCCTGTAGCCGAATTAATCCTGAAGCGCGAAGCGCTGAAGGAACAAGGGAATTTTGGGTAGACACTTCGGGCAGATGCCCGGAGTAGAGATAAACAACAAAGAATAACCATAAATAAAAACTTGTTTATCAAATAACCCTGCATGGATACATTTTCAGCGGGATTAGCTCAATTGGTAGAGCGCCAGCTTCCCAAGCTGGAAAAACGGGTTCAATTCCCGTATCCCGCTTAAATAGATAAAGCGCAGCTTACTAAGCGCTTGAATTTAGCCGTAAATTGCTGTATTATATATATTCCGTGCTTATGTACATAATATTGTTTTCATCCTTAATATTTATTTTCGTATCATGCGCGCCAGCCACCATACCGAACCAGCCCTGCCCTGCGTCTGAAGTTTCAAAAAGTAATTATCAGGAATACGACATAACAACAAGCAGCCTTCATTTTATCTGGCCTGTCCGCGGAAAAGTTGTTAACGGTTACGGCGCGAACATCAATCATATTTCAAACAAGGGAATAAATATAAAAGCGAGCCAGCAGGATACTGTTGTTGCCTCGGAATCCGGCCAGGTTGCATTCGCAAATCACATAAAAGGCTGGGGAAAAACGCTTATAATCCAGCACCCGAAGAGTTTCTATACAATTTACGCTAATCTTGACGACATAAAAGTTAAGGAAGGTTTTTCCGTAAAAAGAGGAGACTCTGTGGGCCACGTTGCCCAGCTTGCTTCCAATAAAGAGGGTGTGCTGCATTTTGAAATAAGAAGAAAGCATCTGGCGGACAACCCGTTACGTTACCTAAAGGCCAATTGATATATGCAAGAGCAGGAATTATTCAAAAACAAATTACAAATTTTAGATAAAAGGCTTAACGCTTTTTCCCAGGGGTACCGGCAGAATATTGCGATACTTGGCGAAGACAGCGATGAGATAACTTATCTTTTGGACAATTATTTTTCTTCAAACAAAATAAAAGAAATTATCCATATACGCACATCAGTTGCGCATCTTGACCGCCGCAGTTTTTTTAGAAGCATATTATTTTCTCTCCTCAGTGAATACTTAAACAAAGAAGACAGCCTGGATAGTCTTATAAATTACAGCCAGGAGATGCTCCCTTTAACGCTTAATTTCGCAAAAGACGTAATTAAGCGCACCAATCCGCCGTTTTTCTTTGAAGCTCTTGAGCTGATAAATAAATTCATAAACGAAACTTCAAAGCGTTGTGTTTTTATAGTAGAAAATTTTCTTAAATTGAAAGATATTTTCCCCACCTGCCACCAGGATTTTTCCAAATTCATAATACTGCAAAATAACTGCATGGTTATTTTAAGCGACGTGGACACAAAAGAATCGGAAAAGACGCTTTACAGCGAGCTGAACTGCCTCTTTGGCAATTTTGAAAAAATTGCGATAGATGAAAGCAATTTTATAAGCAGGTTCATGCAGGTAAGAAAAACATTTGATGAAATTCCCTGTTCGCCGTTTTTTGTGTCTTTTTTTGTGAATATTCTAGGCTCAAATACAATTTATTATACCTTAATGAAAGAGTACGTAAGGCAATCTTACAGAAACGAAGACGAAAGCCGCTCCATAACGGCTGCGCTTACCGGCGCGCTGTACTTGAAAGAAACTTATTTTTCCCAGAGATTCATTTCTAAGATAAATAAAATTGAAGAAAATTTCCGCGATTCAGCAGCGCTTATCAAGCTGTTGATTGCCATAAGCGACGGTTATATCAGAGAGCGCGAGCTTATATCTTTGCGCATTTTTGATTCAAAAAATCTTAAAGCCAAACTACAGAAGCTTTATGATTTGAATTACGTAGAAAATCTCGGCGCTGTTTACAGGATAAAAGACCCGTTATTTTCTTTCTGGGTATCGCATGTTTTCAAAATGCTTTTTTCCGCCCCGGTTTTTGATTCGCAAAAAAGGCTTTCTTTGTTTCGCAGAAAAATGGAAGAGACAGTTTCTCTCTTTAGGGACGATTTTTATAAGGATAAAATTAAAAAAGTTCTTGAGCTTTTTGGCTCCTTCAGAAACGATACTTTAAGGCTGGGTAAGGACCGCTACAAGCTTCCGCTTCTTGAAAAAAGCAGGCTTATGTCTTATCCGGACAAAAAAACGCATTTACTTATAGGCGAAGGCAGGGAAGTTTTATTCGTCGCGATCAAAGAGGAAGAAGCCAACGATAATGATATTTTTGATTTCCTGGAAAAAGGCAGTTCTTTGAAAGGTAAAAACGTTAAGAAGATATTTGTTTCGCTTGATGACTTCACCTCAAGCGCAAGGTTGATTGCAAAAAATAATAAATTAATCGCCTGGGGGATAAATGAGATGAATGATTTGTGCAGGGCATACAATAGACCGATTATATGCGCTGAAAATAAACGAGTAGAGGCTGTTAATAGTGAGAATACTGGTAATTTCTGATACGCACATACCTGTTGTTGCGGATAAACTTCCGGCAATAGTAATAGAGGAAGCAAAAAAAAGCGATTTTTGCCTTCACGCAGGAGATTTTATCTCGGACACTGTTTTCTATGAGCTTTCCAGGATAATCAAAACGTATGGCGTGCTTGGAAATATGGATGAATCCAGCCTCAAAGGAAAACTTCCGGAGAAGCAGATCATTGAGTTTGGCAGCGTGCGTCTTGGTTTGATACACGGCAGAGGTTCTCCGGCAATGCTTATGGATTATATAAACGCGGCATTCGGCCAGGAATTGAATAATTTAAATATGGTTGTTTTTGGGCATACCCATAATCCGCTTGATAAAGAAATTAACGGCAAGATATATTTTAATCCGGGTTCGTGCACGGACAAGGTTTTCGCACCGTATTCTTCCTACGGTATACTTGAAATTGAGAAAAATACGGTCAAGAGGAGGATAGTTAAAATTGGATAAATTATGGGCGCCCTGGCGCATAACTTATGTTTCAAATACCAAAGCGAAAGGCTGTATTTTTTGTAAGGCAGTTAAGGCAAAAAGAGACAAAAATAATTTCGTAGTATTCAGGTCCGCATATTCATTTGCTATACTTAATGCATTTCCTTATAACAACGGCCACGTTATGGTTGTTTGTAAGCGGCACGTTGCCTCAATTGAAAATCTTACTAATTGTGAAATCCTGGATATGAATAAAGTTGTAAAAAAAATGATATCCGCGTTAAGGGCGGTGCTTAAGCCGGCAGGTTTTAACGTGGGAATAAATCTTGGGAAAGTTTCAGGCGCCGGAATAGACAAGCATCTGCATATCCATATTGTTCCGCGCTGGATGGGCGACACTAATTTTATGCCGGTTTTATCAGACACGAAGATAATATCGCAAAGTTTGGGCGAACTTTATAAAAAGCTTAAAAAATATATTGATGGCTGAAGTATGACTAAGATCAAATTGCAGAAAAATATAAATACAAACGAAAAATATACCTGGCAGGATTATGAGGAGAAAATACTTTCTCCGCTTGCCATGAAATCAAAATATTCCAAAGGAAGAAAGCACTACGAAAAAGAACACCCATATCGCTCGCTTTATCAAAGAGACAGGGACAGAATTATACACTGTGCAGCCTTCAGAAGGCTTGAATATAAGACTCAGGTGTTTGTGTATCATGAAGGCGATTATTTTCGCACGCGCTTAACGCATACGCTTGAGGTTGCCCAGATTGCAAGGACAATAAGCAGAAACCTTAAGCTAAACGACGACCTCACTGAGGCGATTGCCCTTGTGCATGACGTTGGCCACACGCCTTTTGGCCACGCTGTTGAGGCAGTGCTTAATGAGCTTATGCAGGATGACGGAGGATTTAACCATAACGAGCAGGGGCTTCGCGTCGTGGATTTTCTTGAAGAAAGGTACCCTTCTTTTAAGGGGCTTAATCTTTCCTGGGAAACGCGCGAAGGTATCGTAAAGCACAGCACAAACCACAGCCGTAATTTCGCAAAACGCTACGCTGAATTTAAGCCCAATGAGCAGCCAAGTCTGGAAACCCAGGTTATGGACGTTTCCGATGAAATAGCGTATGATAACCACGATGTGGATGACGGCATAAAATCAGGATTAATTTTTGAAGACGATCTTAGGAAGAAATCAAAATTGTGGAGCATGATTTATAAAAAAGTAAAAACCGAGCATTCAAATCTTAACGATAACCTGTCTGTTTATCTTACGATAAGAAACCTTATAAACCGGCAGGTGACTGATTTGCTTGATAATACTTCGCGTAACATAAAGAAATTTAAGCTGGGCACTTTTAAGGAAGTAAGAAGCTGCAATGAGCGCGTTGTCGCGTTCAGCCCGGAAATGAATTCTTTAAGAAGCGAGCTTAGGGAATTTCTTTTTAAAAATCTTTATTGCAACTGGCATGTGCTGCGCATGACGGATAAAGCTAAAAGGTTTGTGAGCGCTCTTTTTGATATATATTTGCACAACCCGCAGCTGCTTCCGCCGCCTTTTAGAAATGTAGCAACGGCTAACGGCATTAAGCGGACAATATGTGATTATCTGGCTGGGATGACGGATAAATATGCATAAGAGGAGTATAGCAAATTTTTTAACCCCTATGAAAAGATATAAAACTATATTTTCTTCGTTTCACACTGTGTATCGCCTGATTACAACATCCGGCGACATAAAAAATTTCGCAATGGGTATATGCCGCCTATACAAGAACGCTTTTTTTGCCGACAGAGTTACTGTCGTGTTTAAAAACGTAAATAGCCATGGCTTTATGAAAATGGGGCTTGAAAACAAAAGGCAATCGTTTAAGAAAGGCGGTATATCAATACTTACAAACAGGGAGAGAGAGATACTGCGCCAGGAAAAAGAAATAATGCTTGGCAACCGGATGATTTATCCTTTTATTTTTGCCGATGCCCTCGGAGCCGTTTATATTAAGCGCAGCCCCGGTAGCCAGGAATTCAGCGAATTGGAGAAAAAATGGTTCTTGTCAATTTCTGAAGAAATCAGCATATCCTTAAGGATATTTAATCTTTACCGCGAAGAAAAACGTTTAATGATAAATTATATAAAATCGCTCACGAAACTGCTTGACCAATACGTCCCCACTTCATACCTGCACACTAAAAGTATATTCAAGCTGATTAAGGTTATGGGCAAAGAAATGAAACTTTCTGAAGCAGAGACAAAGTCTCTGGAATATGCTTCACTTTTACATGATGCCGGTAAAATCCAGCTTCCATCAGGAATACTCAGTAAAGAAACACCGCTTACGGATGAAGAATACAAGATAATAATGAAGCATCCGCGTAAAGGTGTTGAAATGATAAAGGACCTGGAAATATTAAAACCGGTTATACCGATAATCCTGCACCACCATGAACGCTACGACGGCAAAGGGTATCCTTCAAAATTTAGCCGCGACCAGATACCTTTGGGCGCCAGGATACTTTCTATACTTGATGCGTTTGACGCCATGTATTTCGGCAGGCCCTACAGGAAAAGAATATCGCTCGCGGAGATAGAAAAAGAGTTGAGAGCCCAGATGGGCAGGCAATTTGACCCGCAAATAGTTGAGATTTTCCTTAAAATCATTAAACGGGAAGACATCAGAAAACACTTGCGTTCCTTCTTATAAATCTTATAATAAAACGTTATGCGCGGCGAGCAATTAAAGCTTTTTAGCGAAGGTAATGATTCAAATTCCAGATTAAAGCGCAGATTAATAGTAATACCACTTGATACTTTTATTCTGTCCAGCGTTGTTATTCTTTTGTTGTTTGTCCTGGCTTTTTCACTTGGAATAGAAAAAGGAAGAAAAATTGCAATCCTTAGCGAGGATGCGGTTGCTTTACCTGAAAAAGAGCTAAAAACAGAAAATGTTTCTGTTCCGGCGCAGGCAAAAGCATTGCCTGTTAAAGAACAGAAGGTAATTGCCGGGCAAATTACTAAGCAGCTGCCTATTGCCCCCATTGCGGAAAAGAAAATTGAAATTGCGCAGCCTGTTGCAGTTAAAGAGGGTTATTGCATACAGGTAGCAAGTTACAATAAAGAAAGTTTTGCGCTGGATGAAGCAAAAAGATTAAAAGACAAAGGTTTTGCGGCATATACGGCAAAGAAAGGCAGTTTTGTTGTTCTGTATGTCGGTAATTTTAAAACCAGCGCAGAAGCTCAAAAAACCATGAGGTTGCTTAAGAAAAATTATAAAGATTGCGTATTAAGGAGGTTCTAATGGGTTTACATTCATCTTTGAAAAGGGCTGAAAAATTGACTTCAACACGTTCAATCATGAAGCGCACCGAGCGCCTTAAATGGCTCAAGGAAAAAGGAGCCTGGAAGGAAGGCGACAGGGTAATGGGATTACCGAAAATAAAAGTAGTTAAGCTTAAGACAGTCAAGAAAGAGAAAGCAAAAGAAGAAGCTCCAGCTGAAGCAGGAGCAGCCGCTCCAGCCCCAGCAGCTGAAGCCGTTGCCGGAGCAAAATCTCAGGCACAGCAGGCAAAACCGGCTGCCGCAGCGAAACCGGCGAAACCACAAGCGAAATAGTAAAATGAATACCCCGTTAGGAAAGTTTTTATTAAGCTTTGTTCTAACGGGGTATTTATTTTTGGGCAGCGGTAAATGCTATTCCCTGGATGAGGCAATAGTTGTTAAAGACAGAATAAACGTAAGAGTGGATGCTACAGCCATGGCGCCATCGCTTGGGTTTTTGAAACGCGGAGAGCGTGTCGCAATAGCAGATGAGAGATTTGACTGGTATAAAATAGTGCTTCCCAAAAGATTTTCCGCTTACGCTGCCGCCGAATTCTTAAAAGACGAAGATACAAATAAAGTTGAAGTTACCGCGTCAAGCCTGAATCTTCGCAGCCAGCCAAGTATGTCCTCCTATGTAATAGGCAGGGTAGAAAAAGGCACGGTATTTTTCGTAAGAAGCAGCAAGGGCGACTGGTTTGAGATAAGAGGCTATCCGCATATTTACGGCTGGGTTAACAAAAATTTCCTGGAAAAAACCGAGAAGCTGTTAAAGCTTGAAGGCACTCTTTTTTCGTATAACGGCGCAGACTGCGAAGCCAATTATATTCTTAAAACTGAGAATAATAACAAATATTTCCTGAACATAACTACAAAGGGAAAAACAAAATTTATCAGCAGGAAAGTAAGGATAGAAGGCATTGAAAATAAAGGCACATGCCCTTACGTGGTTGTGTATAAACTGGTTTTTACAAGATGATACAACCGGCGGATATTATAAATTTTGCCCTGATTATTTTGATTCTCTTTACGTCCATAACACTTCACGAATATTCACACGGATTTGTCGCATCCAAATTCGGAGACCCTACGCCAAAATCAAGCGGCCGGCTTAGCTTAAATCCGCTTAAACATATTGATATTTTCGGAACCGTTATACTTCCTGTCCTTCTCATTGTTTTAAGCAGGGGAGGATTTTCTTTCGGCTACGCAAAGCCTGTTCCAATTAACCCTTACCATTTTAGGAACCCGAAAAGAGATATTCTTTGGGTGGGCCTTGCCGGGCCTGCTGTTAATTTTATAATTGCGCTTTTGCTTGTTGCTGTGCTTAAAATTTCAAACTATCTTTTTATTCCGGAAATACTCATAGAGGGCATATTGATAAATTTTATCCTGGCCATTTTTAATCTTATACCTATACCGCCGCTTGACGGCTCAAGGGTTTTAAGCGCGTTGCTTCCCTATAAGATTTCTTATCTTTACCTTAAAATGGAAACCCTCGGATCATTTATAATAATTTTACTGATTATGGCAGGGTTCGTCAGGTGGTTCATGTTTCCGGTTGTAACTTTTATTTTTTCTTTATTAAATATAAAGGCGGCTATATGAAAACTATAAAAGTAAAATTATTGAAAAATCCTTATAACATTTATATAAAACAAAATTTATTTGGTAACATTTCAGGATATCTTAAAGCGCAAAATCTCGGTAATTTCGCACTGATAGTAACATCGCGGCGCGTTTTTGGTATTTATAAAAAAAACATAGACAAATCCTTTGCCGATTTTGACCGCAAGGTAATTGTCCTTCCTGACGGAGAAGAAGCCAAAACAAAAACAAGTTTATTCAGGATAATAGATGAATTGATAAGAGCAGGTAAGATAAGCAGAAAGATTTTTATTGTTTGTTTGGGCGGAGGAACAGTGGGGGATGTTGGTGGTTTTGCCGCATCAATCTATAAAAGAGGTATACCTTACATACAGGTGCCTACAACCCTTCTTTCAGCAATTGACGCAAGCATCGGCGGCAAAACTGCAATTGACCTTAGAGAAGCCAAAAATATTTTAGGCACATTTTATCAGCCTCGCGCCGTATTTATAGATCCTGTTTTTTTAAATACTCTTGATAAGAGAAGAATAGCTGAGGGTATGGCTGAGGCCGTAAAGTACGCAGTTATTGATAATCCTGCATTTTTTAATTTTTTAGCTGAAAATTCCGCGCAGATAAATTCTCTCAAGCCCTCGGCAATCTTAAAGGTTATTGACACCTGCGCCAGAATAAAAGCTAAGGTTGTAGAAGCCGATGAGACTGAGAAAAAAGGGATACGCACAATACTTAATTTCGGCCATACCTTTGCGCATGCGCTTGAGGCAGCTTCGTGCTATAAGAAAGTATCTCATGGCCAGGCAGTATCTATTGGCATGCTTTACGCAGCTTATCTTTCCGCAGAATCAGGGCTTTGCGGCGAAAATGAGCTTTATCGCATACGTGATTTGGTTAAAAAATTCAACCTTCCGGTTAAATGCACATGCAATAAAACGGCAATTTATGCCGCGATGAGCCATGATAAAAAGAACATTTCCGGCAAGTTCAGGCTGGTTCTGCTTAAAAAAATCGGTAAAGTTGAGGTTGTTGACGGAGTTTCGGATAAGCTTATAGCCAAAAGCATCAAGGAATTCAATGCCTTTATTTGACAAACGCGTAAAATTATGCTATATTATAGTAATTTATGAATAATGAAAAGCGAAAAAACACAAGAAGCCTTATTTCTTTTCCGATAGAATGCAGCGTTGTTCCCGGTAAAGAATATTTTTATACTGTAACAAAAGACTTAAGCGCAGGCGGAGTGCGTATCTTAAGTGACGAGTTTTTGTCAAAGAATAACTGCCTTAAACTTAATATTAATTTAATAGACAAAGTGCTTGGGATAAAGGCCAAGGTTGTCTGGTGCAATAAAGAAAGGGCTTCTGACAGGTACTACGCAGGCTTGAAATTTGTGGAAATACCTGAAGAAAATAAAAATTATATCAATTCAATAGTAGAATAAAGGCATCTTTAAGGTGTATTAATTATGTCAAAAAGCGAAGAAAAGAGAAAAAACTGTCTGGCATGCAACAAATCTTTAAAAAGAGTTAAATGGTATTACAGAGATAACGGTCATTTCTGTAATAAAAACTGCTTTAAAGAGTTCCTCAAAAAGAAATCTACCCCTAAAGCTTAATGAACGAAAAAAGAAGTTATCCACGAGTAACAGGCAGCCTGGCGCTTAAGCTTTGCGCTGACGATTGCGACCTGGTTACTGAAACCAAAAATATAAGCGCAAGCGGAGCCTACTGCGCCGTCAACAAAAGCATTGAGCCGATGACAAAGCTCAGCATGGTCCTTCTGGTGCCTCTTAATACAACAAATCATAAAGATGTAAAAAAGATAAACTGCAAGGGGGTTGTGGTAAGAAGCGAGCACATTCAGGATAACGGAAGGCAGTCGTATTGCCTGGGTATATATTTCAGCGAAATAAAAGAAAATGACCGCCGCATTCTTGCCTCATATATAAGTTCGCTTTCAAAGCCCTCAAATATCTTTTAACCTGTGCTTAAAAGGATTCTTCCTTTACCAGTCAAATTTATCTGCGGTTTTATTTATTCAAACGAAACAAGCTATACTAAATCTATAAAAATATTAGAGCGTAAATTCGGCAAGATTGATCTTGAGAGCAGCCGTTTTGATTTTGGTTTTACCAGCTATTACGAGAAAGAAATGGGCGCGCCTTTATACAGGCGGTTTGTTTCTTTTGAAAAGTTAAGAGACGCTGTCGTGTTACCTGCGATAAAAATATTCTGCATAAAAATAGAGAAAAAATTCGCAAAAAATAATAAACGCACCATAAACATAGACCCGGGTTATATCAACGAAGGAAAGCTTGTGCTTACCACGACCAAGGACTACTATCACCGCATATACGCAGGCAAAGGTATTTTTGAAGAGGTTACTTTGTATTATAAGGGTTCCAATTTTCAGGATTTTCCGACAACCTATCCGGACTATAAAACTCCTGAATATAAAGAAATCTTTCTTTTGATAAGAGAAAATTACCGTAAGCAGTTAAAAGGCAATGCAAAATAAAATTAAACTTATTGAAGAGGCGCAAAACCGGCTTGCCCCAAGGCTTAAGTCCTGCGATATCTGCCCCAGGGAGTGCAGGGCCAATCGCTTAAATGGGGGAGTGGGGTATTGTAAAGCAGGCAAGGATATTGTTGTTTATACCTCATTTTTACACGGTGGAGAGGAACCCGCAATAAGCGGGGACAACGGCAGCGGTACCATATTCTTTTCAGGGTGTAATCTTGGCTGTGTGTACTGTCAGAATTACAAGTTCTCCCATGCTCTTAAGGGCAATGTTTTAACCCCTGAAGAAACCGCGGATATGATGCTTAAATTACAGCAGAAAGAAGCCCATAATATTAATCTGGTTACGCCGACTCATTTCTTACCGCAAATTTTAGAGGCCTTGCGCATTGCTGTTTTGGCAGGTTTCAACACACCTATAGTTTATAATACTTCGGGATATGAAA
>JAQTUC010000149.1 GCA_028710385.1 Candidatus Omnitrophota bacterium | reverse complement strand
TGTTGCTCAAATTTAAGGAGCCGCATTTGCTTGGCGCCAGGCTTGAAATGAAAATAAATCTTCCGGTTGAAGGGGAATCTGAAATTTCTGCTGTGGCAGAGATAGTGCGGGTTAAGGCCTGCGATAAAGCTAAAGAATATTGGGCGGGTGTGAAATTCATAGAGATAAGAGAGGAAGACAGGAAAAAAATACTGCATTTTATTAAATTTATAAAAAACAAGGAAAATGCCCCTAAAACTTAATTTAGAAAAAGATATTGAACGAAATCTCAGGGATTACTGGGAAATCCTGTATAAAAGAAGGATTGTCTTCGGTGTGGTATTCCTGGCTGCCTTCCTTGTGTCTGCATTCCTGGTTATTTTTGTTGTGCGCCTTAAATATAAATCAACAGCTACCGTTATTATCGCGCCTCCGTCTGTCCAGATCATAAAAGACAAAGATGTTTCTGTACAGGAGTCTTATGACGTTACCAACGAGCTGCATGCGATACAAAGCGACGTGATAGCGGCTAAAGTTTCCGCGTATCTTAAAGAAAATAATGAGCGTAGCATGAACGTGTCGCCGGCTGAAATAAAAGCAATGATTGGAATATCCAATAAGCCAAGAACCAATGTTGTTGAAATATCTGCCATAAGCTATGACCGCTATAAATCATTTTTCGTATTAAAAGCTGTTTTGGTTTCTTATGTGGAAGATGCCAAGGAGCGGCGCGATAAGATGGTCAAAGACATGTATAACGCTTTGGCTAATCAGTTGGAGCAGAAACGCAAAGAAATTGAAGCTGCAGAGAGCGCTTTGACTAAATTTTTGCTTGATAACGAAATTATCGCAAGCGCTCTTGAGGTAGGCACCAGCGAAATAGAAACTGATTCTGCGGGGAAGACTGAATTTAAAAAAGAGCCGCAGATAAATGAAAAATACTTGCTTCTGAAATCTCAGAAAATGGACAAGGAAGCTTTTCTTAAGGAAATTAAGGATTACAGAAAACAGGACGACGTCACTGCCCTTGCCGTTATCGCAAAGAGAGAGCCGAGCATGGTGGATTTAACATTGCGGGATGCTCTTTACGAGAAAGAGAGAGAGTTGGCAAAATTATTGGTTACTCAGAGCGAATTGCATCCAAATTCCATAGCTGCCAAAGGAGAGGTTGACGAAGCAAGAAAAAAGATAACTTTTGAAGTTGACAGGGCTGTGCAGAGCCTGGAAATAAGCATTAAAACTCTAAGCGCCGAGGAAGATAAGTTGCGTAAAATTATAGATGTGGGTTTAAGCTCAAAAATGGTTGAATACAACACTCTTAAGCGCGACCTTGAAGCAAAGAAGAGCATCTATGCCAATTTTTTAAATGAACTTCAGGTTATAAACGTAGCTGATAAATTGCAAAACGTGCCTTTTCTAAGGGTCATAAGAGAGCCGTTCCTGCCTATTGCTCCGCAGGTGAGTAAGCCCATGTATTTAATTTTCGCTTTGTTGTTTTCGTTGGTGCTATCTGGTTCGGTGATTTTTGTCCTGGAAAATATAAATATAAGCATAGAAAGGGTTGAGGAGGTTGAGGAAATTCTTGACTTGGAGGTATTGGCAACCATTCCTTCCTGGAAAAGACGCCAGGAGGTTGCCAGGGAAGAAGGGCTTGCTGATGCCGGGCTGGTTGTTGCCAGGCACCCTAGATCCGTAATAAGCGAAGCGTTCAGGATGCTTAAGAACAATATCCGTTTTATAAACCCTGACAAAAAGCTTCAGTCATTCGTGGTTACAAGCGCCAATCCGCAGGAAGGGAAGTCTTTTGTCTGTTCCAATCTTGCCATAATTATGGCTGCTGCGGGAGAAAAAATAATCCTGATTGACGCAGACCTTCGCCGGCCCTCAGTCCATAAATATTTCAATGTAGAAAATAAAAAAGGGCTTAGCGATTATCTTTTGGGAGAGTCTTCAATTGATGATATAAAAATCCAGGACACCGCGTTTGCGAATCTAAAAATAGTAACTTCCGGACGCATCCCACAAAATCCAAACGAGCTTTTAGGCGAAAAAAGAATAAACGAGCTTGTAGAAAAATTAAACAGGGAAAATTATATTGTAATAATTGATTCTCCTCCTGTTTTGGCGGTAAGCGACAGCTTGATACTTTCTGCTAAAACAGGAGGTACAATCCTTGTTATTTTAGCCTCTAGCACAACCAAACATTCCGCTGCCAGGGCTAAACTTTTGCTGAAGAATACCGGCTCTAATATGCTGGGCGGAGTCTTAAACGGAGTTGAATCAACGAGAGGCGGTTATTATTATTGTAACCATGAGTATTATACCAATGAAACATAAAAAGAAATTTTGTTTACCTATTTTACTGGTTTTTTTGTCTTTTCTTATTTTTGCCTGCGGCTGCGCTTCTCTTGGCGGCAAAACCAAGCCGACAGCCGGCGTTGATTCTAAGGGCAAAGCCGCTAAAAAAACAGTGCCTAAAAAAGCCAAATTTATCAGAGCTTCCGATTATAAGGAAGACGAATGGGCCTTGGAAAACTATCTTATAGATATGGGGGATATTCTTGAGATTTCCGTCTGGCAGGTGGAAGATTTGCAAAGAGATGTTGTGGTGCGCCCGGATGGAAAGATTTCTTTCCCTTTGATAGGAGATGTCCAGGCGTCCGGGAAAACAATTGAACAATTAAGGGAAGAGATAGTAGGTAAAATAAAACTATATATAAAAGTTCCGCAGGTTTCAATAAACATCCTGGAATTCGGCGGCAAGAAAGCCGTTGTTCTGGGAGATGTGCAGGATGAAGGCGTAATCAGATTTAATACGCCGACAACGGCGCTTGAAGCGATAGCTTTGGCAGGAGGTTTTGACAAGGTTAAAGCCAACATGGACAGAGTGTATGTAATAAGGGACGTGCATTCAGACAGGCCTTTGGTTATTATGGTAAATGCCAATGACGTTTTAAAAGGCGGATACCTCAGCGAGAATGTTTTGGTCCGCTCCGGAGATATAGTTTATGCAACGCGCGCCATGAGCGCTGATTTCAACCAGTTTATGGATAACGTATTCGGAAAAGTTGTGGCTTATGCCGAAGCTTATTACGGCGATACCTGGAGAAGGCACATCGGAGGAATGGGCAAGCAATGGAAATATAAAACCCAGATTGAAAAAATGGCCAATACGCAATAATATTATGGGAAATTTTTTAAAAAAACTTAACAAAAATAAATTATTTTTTATAGTTCCTTTTGCATGTATTTTGGGTTTGACTTTTCTGTATAGTTCAAGTCGTAAGACTGTATACCAGGTGAAAACAATCATTAAACTGGAAAATTCATACGGTATTGAGCCGACAGGCAACGAGATACTTTCTAAGGCCCTTGCAAACCTTGGACAGCTTTCCCGTGCAC
>JAQTUC010000148.1 GCA_028710385.1 Candidatus Omnitrophota bacterium | reverse complement strand
GACTGTTTTTTTACTTTTTCCATCCTCTCCTCCATGCCTTCAACAAGTTTAAGCGCTTCTTCCTCCCTGTTGGTTAATCTTCCCATTTCCCTGATCGATTTAAAAAGTTCGCCGATATTTTTAGGGTCGCTCACAAAAACATTCACTTTAAGCTTTTTAAGTTTAGCCGCAACTGATGCCTGCTCAAGCCCTGTGCAAAATACAATATCAGGCTTAAGCGATAATATCCTCTCAATATTGGGCTGGCTGAAAGTGCCTGTTTTTTGCTTTGCTTTTGCGGCTTCAGGATAATTGCAGGATTCACTTACCGCGATAATTTCTTCATCCAGCCCCAAGGCGAATAAAATCTCTGTGGTTGCCGGAGCGAGTGAAATTATACGCGTGGAATCGTCACTTGAAAAAACAGAATTTGAAAAACCGAAAAAAACCGCTAACGCAAGGATAATCGGAATTTTAAGATATTTATTCTGCATAGCTGCCTGCCAAACTAAAAACAAAAAAAGCCCTTGGCGTTTGCCGTAAAAGCAAATGCCAAGGGCTGCACCCTTATTCAACTTAACCCTTCCGCGGGGAATTTTATACAGGCAGGTCTTCTGGCTTCCGGCTCAACCTACTCACAGCGCCTTCCCATCTTTATAAGACAGTGGCATTTGCTGCTTTCGTCCCCGGTTACAGCGGCGGGACCGCATCCGATTTTGCAGCCTGTTTCAAGCTGCGGCCTTATGGCCTACGGATTTCCCTGAGCCAGCCGTTTATTTCCGGCTGGCAAACCTATATAATTATTTTTTAAAGAACGGCTAATTATACATTAGGATAAGCTGCCTTGTCAATTTAATAATTTCTATTTGCCAAGATCGTAGATTTTTGTTTTATCCACTGCTACTTTTTTCTGCGCGTAATTAGAGGCAATTTTTGATAAAACCTGTTTAAGTTTTTCCCGCGGCGCCTGCGCCCATATGGCTCCGCAGACAGAACAGGCAAAAAATTTATTTTCCATCCAGACGTTAGTGCCTAAAAACGCAAAAAAAGGCAGGCCGTTGGGCCTAAAACACGCTTTTGGCTCAACATAATCAGCCTGGTTGAAAATTTTTCCCTCTACTACGCTACCGCTTTTACATTGCGGACAAACTATTTCCATAGGTACCTCCCCCCTAAAGAAATAAATACACTATTAAAAATCAAAACAGTACCATGAAAAGAACTGCTGCCGCCAGGATACGGTATACGGCAAAAGGAATGAAATTATGCTTCTGGATAAAATAAAGAAGAAATTTTATCGCAGCCAAAGCGGTTAAAAAAGAGACAATAAAACCTACGCCAAGATAAACGAACTGACCGGCATTGAATGAAGCTGCGGTTTTAACAAGGTCAAAAGCAGTTGCCGCAAGCATTGTAGGCACAGCCAGTAAAAATGAAAACTCTACGATAGTTTTCCGCTTTAACCCCAGGATTAACCCTCCAATAATCGTTGCGGCAGACCTTGAAACCCCGGGTATTATGGCTATTGACTGGAAAATTCCTATCAAGAAAGCTTTTGAATATGGAATTGAGCCGATATCTTCTATGGCTGTTTCTTTCTGGCGGTAGAAAATTTCAAAAATAATAATAAACAAACCGCCTACGGCCAAAGACCAAAGCACAATCATACTGTTTCCAAGCAAAAACGATTTTAATACCTTATAAAGCGCAAGGCCTATTAACGCCGTAGGAATAAATGCCGCTATGATTTTTTTTAATACTGAAAATTTCATAAAAAAAGATTTCCAGTACAAAACAACAACCGAGAGTATAGCTCCCAGCTGTATAGCTATCTCAAAACTTTTTAAGAACTCTGTTTGAGGAGTTTTAAGAATATTTGCCGCAAGAATTAAATGCCCTGTTGAGGATATAGGCAGGAATTCCGTTATTCCCTCTACCAAGCCCAGAATAACCGCGGTCATTAAATTCATAAAAAGATTATACTATAAAATTTATTTAAATACAGCTTATATCAGAATGCATAAACAAAAGTAAATACTACTGAATCATTGGCGTCGGCGTTTTCGCCGGTCAAAACGCGCTGATAGGCAAGGAGAGTCTGGATTTTACTGCTTGACCAGCCTATCCCCGGAGAAATCATTGTCTGGTTCCTGTTTGAATTAGGAACAAAGTCCCCGTTTTCTTTTCTGTCACCCTGCAATATGTTGTTAACTTCAAAAATAAGGTTGATATTACCGGTAAAAAAATATTCCAGAGCAAAATCGCAATTTAAGTATCTTGCGTAACGCGTTTTTACGCTGTTAATTTTTCTCTCTATGGGGAAAGTATATATAAAATCTGAGTGTAATATAAAAGGCTTAAGTTTTTTCGTAAAGATAACTCCATAACCGTGGTCAAAAGACCCTGCTCCGGTTGCAGCGCCCATTAAATCAGCGCCCAGCTTATCGGGATTAAGGTTTTGGAATTTTCCCGTAGGAAATTTGATTTGCATTAAGCCGTTTATGGTAGGCAAAAAACCGTTTTCCTCTATCGGACAATAACGCAGAAAAAGGAAAGAGTCTCCGAGGCCTGATGAGCTTACCTTCTGACCGGATTGCTTTATAAAATGCTCCTGATAAAGAGCTTGCGCGTCTATCTCAAACTTTTCGGTTACGCCGTACTGGAAAAAAAGCTGCTGCTGGTATTCGTATTTCCTGTCTCCGTTTTGAAAAGACTTATAGCTGCCTTCTGAATTAAACAATCCTCTTGCGCGGTTATAGAAAAAAAACGGTTGCACAACAAACCTGGCTCTTCCGCACAAAGGAGCAGTCCAGGTTGTAATCGGGCCAGCCGAATATGGCATCCAGGCGGATTCTTTGTCTTTGACCGGCTCTTCATTTAAAAATTCGGAAGAAAAAGAACAGGGCAGGAACAAAAAAAATGCAATAGCGGGAGCTAAAAATAAAACAGGGCAGGAATTTTTTAGATAGATTTTTATAGCTTCCAAAAATTTCCTGCCCATTACTGGATTTTCCGGTATAGGAAAATATTATGCTTTTGTATACTGTAACTGCGGGGTATATTTTTGATACAAAAGTGCACCAAGCCAGAAGACAAAAATTGAAGCAGTAATCACGACTCCAAGCAATAAATCTTTACCAACATCTCCGGAGATAAGAAACAGCTCTCCGTTCCAAAGATGGTCAATTACGCCAAAAAGCGCTCCGCCCCAATACAAAAGCGAAAGCCACCACACTTTTGTGCTCTTTGTTTTTCCCCATATAACCGAACTTACGATTGCTCCTGCGACTGGCCCTGCATAACACATAATGAACCTCCTTTAATGAGCAGACAACTTACGCGAGCAGCTTGCAAGCGTAAGTTGTAGCGAATGTAATTTTTATTTGCATGCTAGCGTCTGCGAATTAAACCCCACACCCAGCGAA
>JAQTUC010000028.1 GCA_028710385.1 Candidatus Omnitrophota bacterium | reverse complement strand
TTCCGTAAATATAGTTTTTTAGATACTGCGAATCCTTCTTCGTGGTTCCTCCTGCAAACGATTTAACAGGCACGGCATAAACTGAAATTAAAAAAACAACAACTAAAACAAGAGCTGCAATTAAATTTTTCCGGTTAGGCCTGAAACCGTTTATTTTAACCATTGGGTTTTTATTTATCCCATTATAAAATATTTTTAACGGGGTTTACCGAGAAAATAATTCATCAGCCCTATTCCGTTTGAAAAGTAGAGGCTTGAATTAGCAGCTTCTGTTTCGGAATATGAGGAAAAATTTTCGCTTGATATACCCGTTCCTGCCAGAACAAAAGGAACAGGCTCGTCAGTATGAGTACGCATGGAAACCGGGGTTGGATGGTCCGGCGAAATCAGTATACGGTAATCCCGGCCTTTCATTTTTTCCATAATTGTTCCTACGACAAGTTTATCAATACGCTCAATACAGGTAATTTTCATTCTTAAGTCATTGTTGTGCCCGGCTTCATCAGTCGCTTCTATATGGATAAAGACAAAATCGCAGTCTTTTAATGCCTCAATTGCCGCTTCTGCCTTGCCTTTATAGTTAGTGTCGTAATAACCGTTGGCGCCTTCAACCTTGATGACTTTTAAACCTATAATTTTTCCTATGCCGTTTATAAGGTCAACCGCGGAAATTACCGAGCCGGAAATTCCGAATTTTTCCTTAAAGCTTGGAATTGCCGGTTTTCTTCCTGCGCCCCAAAGCCAAATCATATTTGCGGGATTTTCCCCCAAATCTATGCGCACCTTGTTTATCTCATGCTCTTTTAAAAGCTCTTTTGAGCGGTTCATAAGCTTAATTAAATGCTCTGATCCTTTGCCTGAAGGCAGATGTTTTTTTATGAGTCTTCCCATAATATCGTGCGGAGCAAAAAAATTAAGTTTATCCAGGGCGAGCTTCGCTCCTCCTTTGTACACCATAAGATGCCGGTAGCTTTTACCGGCGTAAAATTTTATCTCATCGGTTCCAAGATTCTTATCAAGATATTCCATAAGTATCCCGGCTTCTCTGTCGCTGATATGGCCCGCACTATAATCAAGAAGCTTGCCTTCTGACTCGGTAATAAGATTGCAGCGAAAAGCCAAATCGCTTTCTTCTAACTCCACTCCTATATTGGCAGCTTCAAGCGGGCCGCGGCCTGCGTAATATTTTTCCGGCTCATAACCAAGAAGCGAAAGATTGGCAACGTCAGAAGCCGGAATAAACCCGGCAGGGACGGTTTTAACTCTTCCAAGGGTTCCCTTTTTGGCCAAAGAATCCATAAAAGGCTTATCAGCTGCCTCAAGAGCGGTTTTGCCACCGAGTATTTCATTGGGATAATCTGCTGCTCCGTCCGGAACTATGAATATATACTTCACATGGTTTAATTATTTAAATTCTAATAAATGCAATCAGTGTTAAAAGTTTATTACAATTGCCCTTATTTTGCAAGGAGTTTCCTAATACACGAATCGCCACGGATAAAAGACGAATTGCACAAATGTGATTATGAATATTCATAAATTTATTTGTGGAAATTCGTTCCAAATTCGTGGCAATTTGTGTTTATATTTTTTCTGTTGCAAAATAATCACTAAACTGTATCATTGTATTTACTATGATTAAAGAAGGGGACATGGTTTACCTGTACAAAGACGAACGCCGCAACTACCTTGTAAAAATACAGGGCGGCAGGCTACACACTGATTTAGGTTTCCTTGAATTAAAGGACATCATCGGCAAAGAATACGGAGAATATGCCGAAACCAACCTAAAACACGCTTTTTATATTCTACGCCCTGACCTTCACGAGCTGGTGATGAAGATAAAAAGAAAAACCCAAATCCTCTACCCTAAAGATATCGGAATAATTCTTACAAAAGCAAATATATTTCCCGGAGCGCGAGTGATTGAATCGGGTGCCGGAAGCGGAGCGCTTACAACAGCCATGGCAAATTTCGTAAGGCCGAATGGTAAAGTTTACAGCTACGATCGCAATGAAGAATTTCTTGAAAATGCGAAAAAAAACATAGAAAGATACGGCTTAAGCGAGTATGTTGAATTTAAACTACGGGAAGTAACCGACAGCTATGACGAAAGCGAAGTTGATTTTGTAATGATTGATATAGGGAGCCAGTGGGATTTAATTGACGCTGCCTATAAAGCGCTAAAAGGAGGCTCGCGTCTTGCAACAATATGCCCCACTTTTGAACAACTCACCAAAACAGTATTCGCGCTTGAAGAGAAAGGTTTTATTAATATTGAAACCGAGGAAATTCTGGTAAGAAAAATACTGGTGCGCCGCGGAAAAACCCGGCCGGAGCAGCGCATACCTTCGCACACAGGCTGGCTTGTATTTGCTTCAAAAATATCCAAAAAAGCTCACGGCACCCAAACTACGCAGGAAGACGCTCAACCTTTATAATATATTCGTTCCCTATTATCTTCAAAAGAGTTACCTTAAAATCCTTTCCTCCTATACGCTCTAAATCCTTAACCAAAGATTTTTTTACCACGCAATAAGTCACACCCTGTTTAAGCAAAAATCCCCTGACTTCGTCATCCGTAGTAAAAAAAGGTATGGGATGGGGGCTAAAAAATTTCTTTCCTGAAATCTCAACCACGGCAACGTCTTTATCCGTATAATATTTTACCCCTCTTACGAATATTCTTGTGCAAAGTATGGTATTATTTATGTTCGCATTCTTAAGAAGGTACTCTGACGCTTCCTTTGAAGAAACGTATTTTTCAAAATTATCGTGGGTAAGCGGCAGGCTGCATAAAAATAACGGAACTATCGCGGCTATTGAAAAAATAGCCGCTGATATTTTTTTTCTGAAAATAAAAAATAAAATTACGATAGCCAGCGCCAAAAATGACGCAATCAGAAAATATACTCCGTTCATGTTGCTTATATATTGCATATTCTTTTTTGCGCTGAAAAACAAAGCTATGGGTATTGCCAGGATGAAAAATGATATTACGGATGAGACCGCATAAAGAATGGTTTTGTTTTTACTGACAACCAGATCTCGTATAAATCCTCCGGCAAGTAAAGCCAGCGGCGGGAATAACGGGAAAATATAATTTCCCACTTTGGAGTGCGCAGCCTGAAATATAACAAACACTGAAAGTATCCAGCAAATAAGGAAAATGTAAAAAGAATTTTCTTTTTGACGCAGCCACTTATATAAAAAAAACAGTGCGCCCAGGACAAAAAGGCTCCAGGGAAGCATTCCGGTTATCATCAATGAAGGATAATAATACCAGGTGTCATGGCCTTCGTGCTGAGCCTCAACAGCCCTTCTTAAGTTATCATTTAAAATAAATTCATTTATAAAGGCGCTGCCGTATTTTTGAATCATTAATATATACCAGGGAGCGATAACTATCAAAAGCGCGATAAAGGCAAGTATGGTATCTTTACATACTAGGAATTTTAAATTTTTCTTAACCGCCAGAAAAACTATAACTGCCAGGAAAGGTATTAATATGCCAAGCGGGCCCTTGGTTAAAACCGCCAGGCCCATGCATACCGCAGACAACAGTAATCCCAGCCGCTTTTTGTTTTCATTTACGTATGCGAAATAGAAAAATGTAAATGTCATTATAATAAAGACAGAAAAAAACATATCGGTAAACACCGTCTTGGCTAAACCTATATACATACCTGACGACATTAAAATAACAGCCGAGAGGAAAGCTTTTCCCCTGTCTTTAAAACCGGCGAGTCCCAGGGAATAAACCGCAAGCACTCCGAAGATTGCGAAAATTGCCGGGAAAAGACGCGCGGAAAAAGAATTAATCCCGAACATTACGAATGCAAGCTTAAGCATCCAATAGGTAAAAATCGGCTTTTCAAACTGGGGCTTGCCGAACAAATAAGGCGTTGACCATGTGTGCTGTTGAACCATTTCTTTGGCGGTTTGGGCGTAAAAAACTTCGTTATCGTTGGTGAGACTTATTATATTGTTTCCCAATAAAAATAATAAGCCGGAAAGAACTGCCAAAATGAGCACCGGTTTTAGATGTTGGTTTTTATTAATCATAATGTTTTCACATTATACCATAACTAAATTATTTGTTTTTTATTTAAGCCCGCGCTTTATAAAATCGGGGATTTCCCTCGCCTTCAATTATCAGTATTCACATTATTAATTAATTTTTAAAACTACGATTTTACAACCAGCCGCACATGCAAAGGGCGCTTATCGTTTTGGCATCTACAATTTTTCCTGCTTTAAACAAACGCTTAATTTCCTGCCTGCTCATAATAAGCGCATCTATTACCTCGTCTGGCTGATACAATCTTTTTGTTTTTTTTAATTTTTCCGCTTTATAAATAAAAATTCTTTCGGTTGAATATCCGGGGACCGGGATAATCAAACCAAGCCTGGTCAGCTTGTTGCTTTTATAGCCTGTTTCTTCAATTATTTCCCTGCCGGCGCAGCGCATGGGAGATTCATGCTTTTCAAGGGTTCCTGCGGGAAGCTCGTAAATATATGCATTAATTACGGGCCTGAACTGCCTAAGCATTATTATTCTGTCCTTGCTAAGCAGCGGCGCGATTAATACCGCTCCGGGATGCTTTACTATCTCAATATGCGTAACGTAGCCGTTTGGAAGCCGCACTTTTTTCACCGAAACATTAAGTATCCTGCCTTTAAATTTTTTTGTCTTTCCCATATTGTTGTTACCTGCTCACTTCAATAACGCAATCCGCATCATAATTCGGACAGATTGTTTGCTGCCCTTTCCATATGGGCCTAAGCTCAAGCTCTTCAGTTACTTTTTCGCCGCGCATAAAAATAAGTTTAAGAGGTATAAGCGTATTTTTATTCCAGAAACAATATTGATCGGGAGTGTTAAAAGCAAAAAGCATGCCGCGGTTTTTAGGCAGCCAAATAATATTCTGAAGCCCTTTTAAGCGGGCTTCCTGGGTATCAGCCACCCATACGGTCAGCTGCCTGCCTGAAACATTAATTTTTCTTTCTTTAAGCCGAAACCTAAGCGCCGCGGTAAACCAGAAGAAAAAACCGGACAATAAAACAATCAAAACAATAAGCAATAACTTTAATTTCATATTTTCACCTCTATTCCCACACACCCTCTATCCTGGTATTACAATGAACGCATTTACCTTTTTTAAGGCTATCGCTTTCGGAAGAAAATCCTATCCTTTTAATCAGAACCTTGCCGCAACCTGGGCACACCGTGTCTTCATAGTCGCTGTATACATTGCCGACATAAACATATTTAAGCCCTGCGGTTTTGGCGGCGTCATAAGCCAGTAAAAGGCTATCCATACTGGTTGTGGGAATTTCGCCAAACTCAAAATCAGGATGGAAACGCGATATGTGCCACGGCATTGAAGAATCAACCGAAGCGATAAATTGAGCTATTCCCTTAAGCTCCTTCTTACTGTCGTTTTTACCCGGGATAACCAAAGTAGTTACCTCAACCCATATTCCAAGTTTTTTCATTAATATTATATTATCCAGAACGGGCTTTAATGAAGCCTTGCATATTTTGCGGTAAAAATCATCACTAAAAGATTTTAAATCTACATTAGCTGCGTCAAGATATGGTTTTACCGCGCGAATAGGCTCTTCGCCCATATAACCGTTGGTCACAAATACATTAAGGAGCCCTTTTTCTTTTGCCAGGCGGGCGGTATCCAGCGCAAATTCAAAATAAATTGTCGGCTCTGTATAGGTATAAGAGATACTCGGGCATTTATTCGCCAAAGCCTCTTTTACTATTTTCTCAGGAATTAACTTATATTCAAACAAATTCATGTCTTTTGCTATTTTTGCCTGTGAAATCTGCCAATTCTGACAGAATCCGCATTGAAAATTGCATCCGACGCAGGCTATGGAGTAGGATTTAGAGCCGGGAAGAAAATGAAACAGGGGTTTCTTCTCAATAGGGTCTACATTTGCGGCAACAACTTTGCCGTAGTTTAAGGAAAAAAGGCTGCCTCCTTTATTTACACGCACATTGCATACGCCGTTTGCCCCGTCTTTTATGTGGCAAAGATGGTTGCAAAGAGAGCAATCAACGGTTTTGTCTTTATTCTTGGTATAAAATAATGCTTCGCGCATATAATATTCGGTGCAAGCCGATGCATTTACATAGATCCTTCGGCTGCTTTGCATCCTCAGGATTAATTCGGCGACGCACCTTTTTGGCGCTCCCTTCGGTCGCTTAAAAAGTTGCTGCCTCATTAATTATAAAGGTGATTTGCCAAAATTCAACCCTGAAGTTTTCTATTGAAAAATTCAACTTAGGTGCTAATATAATTTTTGTGGATAAACGCGATAATCCTTTTTTTTCTTACGCTTATTTGGACTCACAAAGGCTAAAGGACACTTTTTTCTCTCCTCCCAAAAAGAAACGCAAAAAGAAAACCCACAAGAAAAACATTTTTATAATCGCAGGGTGCGCAGTTTTAATTGCGGGTGCTTGTTTGTTTTTCTTTGCAAAATATGACCTTATGGTTATATCGCGAAAATTACCCGGGCGGATAGACAACGGGGTTTCTCTTCTTTCCAAAGATATGCTTGATTCAGCCATATGCATCGCCAAAGACGAAGGGCTGATGAAGAAAGAAAATGCTTTGATTTACCTCGCAGTACCCAAAGAAAGCGCCGCCATAAGTTTTAACCTTAAAAAACCGGTGGATTTACGCTCAAATTCGCTGTCTTTGTACATAAAAAAGTCAGACACGCCGCTTAACATAGCGGTTGTCGTTAAGGACACACGGTTTTTCTCCAATTCTTTAAAGCCGCTTATGATTAAGGTCACTCAGAAAGATTCCTCTTTTATTAAAGTGCCTATAAGTTTTTCTGATTTGAACCTGCAAAACACTAATCTGTATCAGGTAAAACAGATTATTCTGTATTTTTATCCTGAGGATAAAGAAAGGACCAACTGGACGCTGATTAAAGATCTTGTTTTAATTTAACGGGCGAGCTTCGCAAGGCGCGAAGCAAAGATTTGAGGAGGGATTAGAGATGAAGATAATTTCTGTGGTCAATCAAAAAGGCGGCTGCGGAAAAACAATCAGTTCGGTTAATTTGTCGGCAGCTTTAAGCAAAAAAGGATTTAAAACACTTCTTATAGACCTGGACCCTCAGGCACATGCAACTTTTGCGCTGCGCAAAGAAAGCGATTTCAACATAACTGATATACTTGAAAGGATCGCGCAGAATGAAAGCCTGCCGGAAACCGCGCTGTATCAGTCAGTTTCTGAAAATTTTTATTTTATAGGCTCAAGGATAGGACTTGCCTCTCTTGAGCATAAATTTTCCCAGAGAGACGACAGGCTGGATATTCTCTCGCTGTTTTTAAAAGCAGTCTCCTCTGATTTTGACTATTGCATTTTAGACTGTCCTCCCAATCTTGGGTTAATTACGTTAAATGCGCTACGCGCAAGCTCTTATTCGCTTATTCCCCTTAATATCTGCGATTTTTCGCTTCGCGGAGTTGAAATACTTAAAGACATAATTATTATGCTTAAGGAATTTAAAGGCAAAACCCCGACATGTTTCTATCTGTTAAACCAGATGGATAAACGTTCGCGGTTTGCGCGCGGATTCATCAACCGCATTAATGAGCAGCTGGGAAGCCTGCTCTTAAATACACGCATACGCTCAAATGTGCATCTTAAAGAAGCTGCCGCTTATGGAAAGAATATATTTGATTATATGCCGGATTCAAGAGGTGCCCAAGACTTTGCGGCATTGGCTGAAGAAATACTTAAAATAACTTCAGGCAGCGCCTGGACACAGCTTTTCTTAAAAGGAGAAAAAGTTGATAATGTCTACGCTATAGGTGATTTTAACAACTGGGAAAAGCAGGAAAAATATAAATTAAGAAAAATCGGTGACGACATCTGGACGCTTAATATACCTCTTGAGAAAGGCACATACCGTTATAAATTCTTGGCAGGAGACACCTGGCTTTCTGACCCGCACAATAAGCTTAGCGAAGACGATTCATTCGGCGGGAAAAATTCGCTTATTATAATTGAGTAGCAAGGCTAAACTGGCAGGCTCGTTGTTTTAGCTTTTACGGACAATCGTAATTTTTCCTAAAGGAACGATAAATTCCATTTTGATTGGAGTTCTCTCTTTTTTATCCAGCCAGAGATTAAATCTTTTCTCCCCTCTGCCCGACAGCAAATAAACATCTTTTTTGCCCTTACCGAATGCAATTTCATTTTCAGAGAGCATCTTTATGGTAACTTTCTGCGTGGGCAAATTAAAATAAAGCGGCTTATTCTTTACAAGCTCTATATCTTTCGGAAAAAAATACAATAAAGATAAAATATTGTGCACAGGTTTTTCCACGTGCAGTAAAGTGTCTTTTCCGGAAGAATTGCTTTTGGCAATTGTAATTGTGCCTGTATCCTGGTCATACATTTCTTTTATCTTCTCTTTTTTTCCGAAGAAAACCACATCACGGTCAACCCTGACCGGAAGATACGTTGTTGAGTCTATGTATACTTTTTCTTTGCTTTCCAGGTTAAGAAGTTTAAGTATATTCGTGTCCGAGTTAAGCAGAATTATATCAACTTTGTGCCCGGAAATTACTGATTTGCCAAGATACTGCCATTCAACTTTGCCGGTAGGAATACCGTTAAAAAGCACATCGTAGCGGATGACGGAGCTTCCTTCAAACCTTTCTTCAATACCGGAGCCATGGGTTAAACTTCCCGAAAATAAACACAAGAGAAACAAGCTGCAAATCCGGCTAAACAATCTGTTTTTCTGCATAATAAGTTTTCTCCTTCAGGCGTTAGTTATTTTTTTCAATTCTTCAAGTTTGTTTAGGGTGGCAGCTTCGCCTCTCTTAACAAAATCCTCTACTTTATTAAACTCAAGCCAGCGGAAAGTATCAAAATTCGGGTGTATTACGCAATCAGCGACAGTTATTGCCTGCGCGATAAATTGCCGCTGCATTGTTTCAATGCTTCCGAATATAAAATCAAGTATATGAAATTTATTTTTTTTATTATACTCTTTAACAATTTCTTCCTGCGAAGGGGTTACGTTTACGGCTATTATTTTATCTGCGCCGTAATTTAAAAGTATTTTTGTCGGCAGCGGATTTAAGACTCCTCCGTCAAGCAGCACTTTGTCTTTAAAATTTATCGGTTCAAAAATTCCGGGCAAAGCGCAGCTTGCAGCAACAGCTTTATAAAGAGGGCCTTCCTCAAGAGCCCTTGCTTCTTTGGTTGCAAAATCAAAAACTACTATCTTAAGCGGATGTTTAAGGTCATAAAAAGTCTTGTCTTTAAATATTTTCTTAAGTATATTCTCAAGATATTTTGCCCTCCACAACCCTTTAAAGGGGAAAGAAAAACCCCAGATAGAAAAAAGGTTAAGCTTTTTTGCGAATTCAATCATAAGCCGTTCTATCTCATCAGGGCTAACGCCTAACGCCCAAAGGCTTGCTATAACCGAACCTATGCTTGAACCGCAGATTATGTCAACGGGAATGTGGTTTTTCTCAAGAATTCTTAATACGCCTATATGCGCAAACCCGTATGCTCCGCCGCTTCCTAAAGCAAGTCCGACTACGACTTCTCCGACCTCCTTACTTACCCGTTTTACGGCATTGAAGTATTCCTTTCCGTATGCAGGCAAAGTTGCGTATATGTTTGCGTGCAAAGTTTCTTTTATTTCGTTAACCGGCAATCTTTCTTTAACCGCAAAATAGCTTAGTATTATTTTTACCCTGTCGCTTGCAAGCGGGTCCCTTTCGCTAAGAGCAAGCATAACCGAGGAAACCCTTGATACATCTTTTGCCTCCGGCAGCATAAGAAAATGGAAATAATCCGCAGGCGAAGCAATTTCATATAGATTATTGTCAAAAAATTTATCCGGCATTTCATAAATTATAAAATGATAATTTTCCGAAAGGAAATTAAGCAAAGAAGGCAGTTTAATGGTGTCGTTTATTTTTATCGTAAGGCAATCTACGGCTGTTTTGTTATCCTGCAAACTGCCTTTGCTTATATAGCTTGAGAGCGTTTCTTCTTTAAAAACATCAAGGTTAAGTATTGCGCCGTTTTTGGCGAATATATTTAGCCCAAATGAATCTGACAAGCCGAATTCAATGCATACGGCGCTTTTATTGGTTTCTTCTTTTAATTTAACCCCCAGATTAAGCATGTAAGTGGTTTTACCGCTTAAATGCGAGCCAAAAACAGCTATGCGTCTGCTCTGAAAAATTTTTTTCTTTCCTGAGCGCGCGCGGATTCTCTGAGAAAGCAGGCGGTAATATTCAAGCGAAATTAAAGGATTTTTGTTTAAAAAATCCTTAAATTTTTCTTTGTCTGCTTTAAGGACAAATGATTCTTCAATTGATTTTGTAGTTACCGAATGCGGCTCTTCATTGAAAAGTGAAATTATGCCGAATGACGTCCCACGCTTAAGGATTTCTATTTCTGACTGTTCTTTTAGAACGACAATTCTTCCTCGCAGCAAAAAATAGAAATAATCCGGAGGGTCCTGGTCTTTGTATACAATTTCACCGTGGTTAAATTTGCGCAGCTCGCAGATTGCAAGAAATGCGTTAATCTCCTCTTCGCT
Organism: Candidatus Omnitrophota bacterium; assembly: GCA_028710385.1. Taxonomy (GTDB): domain Bacteria; phylum Omnitrophota; class Gorgyraeia; order Duberdicusellales; family 4484-171; genus JAJYOP01. The sequence continues at coordinate 3,309 of JAQTUC010000028.1, read as the reverse complement.
TAATTTATTAAAAGGTGGCGTGTTCGCTAAAACAAACTTTGCTTCTTTGATATCCATTTATTTGTATTGATTTGCGCTTAAGCCCTAGGCTATTTATGCTTCAATCCTGTTTTCCCTGCATATTTTAGCATAAGTATAAGCAAATGGCTTTATTCTTCTTTCAAAGGTCTCGTAATTTATGTCAATTAATCCGAATTTTGGGCCGAAGCCTAAATCCCACTCAAAATTATCTATCAATGACCACCAGAAATAACCTTTTACATCCAAGCCTTCTGAAGCTGCCCTGGCTACGCATTTTATGTGAGAAACCAGATACTCTCTGTATAAAGAATCATCCGCCTCAGCTGTTCCGTTTTCCATTATATAAACAGGAAGGTTGTAGCTTTTAAATTCTTTTAGTAATTCATAAAGGCCTTCGGGATAGATATACCAATCCAAATAGTTTCTGCGCTCTTTATGGTCTTTATGCGCGCACTCATCCCCCACCAATCCGTTAAATTTTACATATTCTTTGCAGTAATAGTTTAGAGCCAGATAATCAAGGCAGGATTTCTTTGCGAGATAATCAATTATGTCAAAATTGGAAAGTTTATTCTTAACAAAAGCGGAGAAAGAATTCTGCCCTAAATTAAAATTTGGGCACGGAGAAAACTTTCTTATGTGGTTTACGATAGATACCCTGTTGTCTTTGTTGTTTGTTCCGTAAATATTTTTTATCTCTTTGTAGCCGTCCATATAAGCGCTTTTAATGTTACTTAGGACTTTTTGGGCTCTCCATAGGTTTTTTATTCCCGGCGCCCATCTGCCGCAAATATAACCGTTATACACATATACCAAGGGTTCATTAAAAATCAGCCAGTCGCTGACATCATCCTTAAATTCCTCTACGATTTTTTTAAGATATCCGAGGAAATAATCTATGTTTTTTGACGATTCAAATCCGTTGCTTTGCGCCATCCAGATAGGATTTGTGAAGTGGTGTATGGTAACGAAGGGTTTAAGACCTAAGATTTTAAGCGTCTTAATTACTTCTTTGTAGTGGTTTATCTCATCGTAAGAATAAATGCCGGGGGCAGGCGAAATCCTTGCCCATTCAAAAGAAAGGCGGATTGCGGAAAGATTAAGTTCTTTCGCAAGCTTAAAATCCTGCGGAAAAAGTTCGTAGTGGTTTGCGGCGCGGCCTGCTTCTTTTAGTTTTCTTTCTTTTTCAAAAAGATACCAGTCAGAATTATAATTGGCGCCTTCCGTCTGATAACTGGAAATGGCCGCCCCCCACAAAAAAGAAGCTGGAAAATTATAATCACCTAAGGCTTTCAATCCAGCCGGGGAACCGGCGCTTTTATTTATGGAGGAGAAGTTTCGCATTAAGCTCAAGCAACAACCGCGAGCGCTTTATTGTTGTCATTTGAAGCAAATACTATAATCGCTGAATCGTGAGGCTTGGATGTCGTTCCGTAAATATGAGTAAGGTCTATGTTCGCGTCCTTAAGTTTCTTGGCAATTGCGTTAAGCTGGCCGACTTCATCCTGCATCTCTACAATAATTACTTCCTTCGCCTCCAGAGAGCCCAATTTTTTAATGGCTTCTTTTGCTTTTGCGTTATCGGAAGTAATAAGCCTAAATACCGCTTTTGACTCGTAAGCATAAGCGCTGATTCCTCTTAAATTTATGTTCTTTTCCTTTAAAAGAGACGTCAACGCATCCAACTGGCCTACTTTATTATCACAGGTTAGTATGAGTTCCTCTCCTTTTACTGCTTTCATAGCATTCCTCCCCTTTTTTCCAGCGTATAGCGGATAGCGTTTAGGTAAATGGATTACTAAACGCTCTACGCTAAACGCTATTTTTTGAAAGGGTTATTTCTTTGCTTTGGCCAAAACTTCTTTTTCTGCCTGAAGCCAGATTTTCTGGTCCTGACCGTTGGGCTTTCCTTTGCTTTCCCAAATGTAATACGCGCGTTCTTTTATCATATGGTTAAGCTTGCCCTCGTCCACCTTTGGCGAGTTATTTGTAGAAGATTTTCTTCCTGGAAAAGCCATTTTGTACCTCCTCAATGAGCACATCATTTTTTCACGCGCTGGAAGCACGCAGAAAAAAATGATAGTGCGAATTGATACTGAGGACGCAATGGATAAGAGCGTCCGAAGTATCTTGCCGCGTAAGCATTTTATTTTTTAATGCACCTCCCCAGGTGCATTAATCGCGGCTGTGCTTAATATCCAAAGAAAATTTTATTGCGTCTTTGCGTTTAAATACAAAAAGAACCACTGTCTGCTGATAAACTTTCTCAAACCCTGACTCTGAAGAAGAAACCGAATATACCGGCATAGACAAAATATGCGCCTTGTCAAAAGCAAACTCAAGAGTCAGTTTTTTAAACTTATCAATTATTATAAAAGAGCTTCTTTCCTTAAATTCCTTAGGCTCGGACAAAGCTATTTCTTCCTTGCCGGATTTTGCGAAAATATCTCCGGGAGATAATAACGATATATTAAATTCTATACCAAAATCATAATCCTTCAAGATATTTTTTCCGCTGAATTTATAGTTTACTTTAAAACCGCAGGCATCAGAAAATTCAATAACTTTAAAGAAATCCAATCCTCCATTGGAAAATTCGCAGTCAAGAGAAACTGCCTGCTTGCCTTTTTTAACGTCTATTGTGTATAATTCATCGCTTAAAGTGCTTATGCCCCTTTGATAGTTAAAATCTTCCAAAGTAATGTCCTGCTTAAGAAGATGGTCCATAAGGGAAAGCCTTTCATACTGATCATAAACAAGGTATTTATCCAGGCCGCTTTCCTTCTGCTTAACTATGTCGTGAATGGTTGAAACAGCGCCTTCCTTGGTCACGTTCTGTAAAATTTTCTTATGGTAAGACTCTTCCTTTCTTGTTATTGTGTTTAGGAGGTTTATAGCCGGCTTACGCAGGCTCATTTCACAAAGAGATGCTCCTTTTTTGGAAAAACAGCATATCAATTTATTATTCTTAAGCATTATCTCTTCGTTGCCGTCAAAATCAATGTCTGCAGCTTCAACGCTTATTTTCTGCGGAGTTGCTTCATCAAGCATATTCTCCGCTTCAATTAAGTTCTCATACACAGCAGAACGGATATGCCCCAGGTAAAAACCGCCGAAGACTCCGTGCCAATAGCCGCAGTTAGTCTGCGCTTTATAAAGGCGGGCAAATATTTTTTTATTTTTATCCGGATTCGCTTCGGCATTTATTCTACGGCTTAAATAAAGCATTCGTTTCTGCATATAATTGAGCCGCGGGTATTTCTGATAGAAGTTGCGGAAAAAACCACC
>JAQTUC010000147.1 GCA_028710385.1 Candidatus Omnitrophota bacterium | reverse complement strand
CGGATTTTCGCGCGAAAGCGCGAGAGCGTCGCTTGGAGAATATACAACGGATATATTGGCACCATTGGCGCGGGCAGTTTCCAGACTTGCCAGAGTGCCTTTTACCTTTATAAGGTCGCCGAAAGTAGCCAAAACATTCCTTTTGTCTTCGCTCAAAAGTACGGCTTTATCTATAAAGCTATCTTCAGTTATACAAACCGGACATCCTGGCCCTGAAATTAAATTGATGTTTTGCGGGAGAATCTTCCTTAAACCGAACCTGAAAAAAGTATAGGTATGCGTTCCGCAAACCTCCATTATGTTTATCTGCTTTTCTAATTTAAGGCTTTTTATTTTAGAAACAGCCTCTGCTGCAAGATTTTTATTTCTTAACCAAAAGAATGCATTTAAAGAATGCATTCTTTTCCCTTTGGGCAGCCCTTTATTTTTGATAAGAAGGTTTTTCATTTGTAGAAATAAAGGGCTGGGTAACCCAGCCCTAATTTTGCTGAGAATGATTGGTTTAAAATATTTCCTACGAAACCACCTATTGTTTTAGCCTTAACAAATTGCTTCCTTTGTAAAATTAGGGCTGCCGTAGGCGGAAAATGCTTTTTATAAAGCATTTTCCGGGTTAGAAGATTTTCTGTACGCACTTTTGTACTCCTTAAATCCTTCAAGTATATCTTTGACTTTATCCGGATTAAATTTCTCAATGGCAAAACCTGCGTGGACCATTACAAAATCCCCCACTTGCGGCTTTTTAAGAAACTCTATATTAACCTCTCTTTTAATGCCTTCAGCCTCAACCAAAGCATGTTTGCCGTTTATTTCAACTATTTTCATCGGATACGCTAAACACATATTTTCGCTCCTCAATGAACACGTGATTTTTCAAGCGCGACACGCGCAGAAAAATCACAGTGTGAATTGATACTGAAGGCGCGATGAATAAGAGCGCCTGAAGTATCTTTTTCTTAAAATCTCCTATATATTTTCGTTTGCCACAACTGCCTGCCCTATTGAAACTCCTGAATCGTTTGTAGGAATTCTTTTATGGTAATAAACGTTAAACCCTTTACCCTTAAAAAGCTTAAGCGTAAGATTTAAAAGTAAAAAATTCTGGAAAACCCCTCCTGAAAGCGCTATGTTGTTTATGCCAGTATCTCTTCTCAAAAGAAGCGACACCTCTTTGATTATTTTTGCCATAGTAAAATGGAATTTATAAGCAATAGCGGCCTTATCTTTTTTAGTCTTTAAGTCTCTGACAATTTCTGAAAAGATATCCTGCCAGCTTACTATATATATACCATTTTCCCTGCTTATTGAAAACCCATACGCACAATCAGAAGTTTTTGCTCTTCCTGCCAGCATTTCCAAAGAAACAGCAGCCTCTGCCTCATAGCTTATCTTATGCTTTAAATTTAAAAGGCTTGCCGCGGCGTCAAAAAGCCTTCCGGCTGAAGAGCTCCTGACTGTCTCTTTATCTTTTATGAGATTGCAGAAAATATTTTTTTCCGCGCGTTTAAAATAATCAAGGCAATTGAGGTTTAGTTTGAATAACTTTTCCCCGAAAATATCATAGAGCATGGAAAACGCGATCCTTGCCGGTTCTTCAACCGCCTTATCCGCGCCGAGCAGCCCGAAATATTTAAAATGCCCTGCTCTTTGATAATTTTTTTTATCAGTTATAAAAAACTCCCCTCCCCAGATTGCGTCATCTTTCCCTAAGCCTGCGCCGTCAAAACAAATTCCAATTGCGCGTTTATTTATGTTATTTTCAAAAAGACAGGAAGCTAAGTGCGCGTGATGATGCTGCACCGTAATTTTCTTAACATTCTTCAAGGAAAGCGCATACTGGCTTGACATATAAGAAGGGTGCAAATCATGCGCTACAACCTGGGGCGCAACATCCAGTATTTTTTTATAATGAGAAAGCGTTTTAAGATATAACTCATAATTGGCGTAATTTTTTAAATCCCCGAGGTAAGGCGAATTTACGAGATGCCCTCCTGCGGCAATTGAAAATGTGCTTTTTAATTCCGCTCCGCAGGCAAGAATTTCTTTTTTGTGCGCGAAATTTACGAAATCAGGCGTATAGCCTCTTGCTTTTCTTATTATAATTTCCTTGCCGTTAAATATCCTCGCAATTGAATCGTCGCATTTTACGTGTATGCGCCTGTTATGCACCAAAAAAAAGTCGGCGTATTCCTCAATCTGGCAAAGTTCATCCTCAGATGCTACAAGCGGCAAATCTCCTTTATTTCCTGAAGTCATAACCAATACAGGAAACTTTTCAAATTGCTTAAGATAATAGAAAAGCAGATAATGCAGCGGCGCGTAACAAAGCATTGCTCCCAGAAAATTCTGCTCCGGACAAACCTCGTTAATCCATGGTTTTTTATCCTTAATCCGCAGCAAAGTAATCGGCCTTGAAGGGCAAGCGAGAAGTTTTTTCTCTGCGCCTTGCGCAACGCAAACGCCTGATAACGCGGAAATATTTTCAACCATTACGGCAAAAGGCTTTGTGGGCCTGTTTTTAAGCTTTCTTAGCCTGCTTACGGCTTTTGCGTTTTTTGCATCACAGGCTAAATGGTATCCGCCGATTCCCTTTATCGCAATGATTTTCCCTCCTTTAATCAGACAGCTTGCCTTTTGCAGGATTTCCTGCGTATCCAAAACAGGAGTTATTTCTTTTAATTTTTTTAAAAGCCTTATATGCGGGCCGCAGGAAAAACAGGCGTCAGGCTCGGCGTGAAACCTGCGGTCTAGTGGATTTTTATATTCCTTTAAACAAGAACCGCACATTTTAAAATTCCGCATTGTTGTTTTTTTTCTGTCATAAGGAATATCTTCAATTATGCTAAAACGCGGGCCGCAATCGGTGCAGTTTATAAAAGGATATAAATAGCGGCGGTCGCTTTCGTCAAACAGTTCTCTTTTGCAATTGCTGCATATGGCGATATCTGAAGGAAAAGATGCAATTCTGTTTTTTCCCAAGCGGCTTTCAATTATGCTGAAACCCTTTGTTCCGGTTAATGGAATGCGTTTTTCTTTTATCCTGTTTATGCTGCTTATTTTTGGCGCTGACTTTTTAAGTGTGCGTACAAAATCCTTTATCCTCCCGCTTTCACCTTCAAGCTCAATAGTAACGCCTCTTAAGTCGTTAAACACGCAGCCGGAGAGGTTAAATTTCCTTGAAAGCCTAAATACGTGCGGCCGGAAACCCACGCCCTGGACAATTCCTCTTATATGGAGTTTTATTCGTTGTCTCATTTCTTTAGGCGCAGATTATCGCAAATCTTCCGCCTCCATAATGTAATACTTTGGCGGATCAGCCTAAGTTTTATCGGCGGCTGAAACGCAGATAGTCGCAGATAAATCATCTGCGGGAATCTGCGTTGATTGCGCGAGTATCTGCGTTAAACTAT
>JAQTUC010000146.1 GCA_028710385.1 Candidatus Omnitrophota bacterium | reverse complement strand
TTTTATTTAAGGCAAGTATAATTCTTTCAACCCCCAGGGCAAAACCGCAGGCAGGTATTTCCGGTCCGCCTAAATTTTTTATCAGGTTGTTATACCTTCCGCCCGCGCCTATTGCATCCTGCGAGCCTAAACTTGCTGATTTAATCTCAAAAACAGTGTTGGTATAATAATCAAGCCCTCTCACAAGACAGGGATTATAAATGTAAGCTATGTTCTGGCTTTTAAGCACTTTTAAAAGCTCCTGGAATTTATTGCTGCAGTCATTACAAAGATAAGTTTTACCGCTTGTCTCAGCAAGGCAGAATGAAGTTGCTATTTTTTTGCAAGTTTCTTCTTTGCAGTCAAGTATTCTTAAGGGGTTTTTATCAAGCCGTCTTTTGCAGTCTTCGCAAAGCTCATTGCGCCTTGCGGATAAATCTTTTTTTAGAAGCTCCATAAACCTTTCCTTGTCTGCCTGGCAGCCTAAAGTATTTATGTGGAGTTTTTTTTCTTCAATTCCTATTTCATCAAGTATCCTTAAGCTCATTGAAATCATTTCAGCATCAAGAAAAATACTGTCGGAGCCTATTGCCTCAGCGCCTATGTGGTAGAACTGGCGCAGCCTTCCTTTTTGCGGGCGCTCTCCGCGGAACATCGGCCCTATGTAGGAAAATTTATGAAAGTCGCTTTGCTTGTTAAGCGCGTGCTCAAGGTAGAAACGGACAACCTGTGCTGTTCCTTCAGGCCTTAAAACTATATCAGAGTCTGTTTCTGTGCGTTTGGCAATCCTAAAAATCTGCTTCTCAACTATATCTGTTGTCTCGCCAACACTTCTTATAAAAACGCCTTCCTCTTCAAGTATAGGAAGAATAATTTCCTCATAGCCGTAAATATTAAAAATGTGCCTTCCCTTCTCAGCTATCTTGTTAAATAAGAAAGCCTCGTCCGGGTTAAAATCATAAGTTCCCCTTATACTTTTATAGGCTTTTATCATGAAGGTGTGAAATTATTTGATGAATTGCTTCATCTCAAGGCCAGGCTTAAATATTACGGTATGCCTTTCAGGGATAGGGACGATTTCTCCTGTTTTAGGGTTTCTGCCCACTCTTTTTTTGCATCTTTTTATCTTAAAAACCCCGAAATTCCTTAATTCTATGCGTTCTCCGCTCTTAAGCGACTCAAAAATAGTGTCAAAGGTGCGCTGCACTATGTCACGCACAACAACCTGCTTAACACCTGTATCCTGGCTTATTTTTAGCACAATATCTCGTTTACGCATTAGGTTTAGTGTATCATCCTTTTTTGGGGTGTCAAGTAACTAATGGGACGCGTAATTTTATGGTTTTAACAGCCAAAAAACTTCTTTTTTTGTTTGTAACCTCATTAGCGCTAATGGGTTAAGGTTACGGTTACGATGCCTGTTTCGTTACACGGTTACGTTTTACGGTCATTCCAGGCGTTACCGCCAGGCGAAACCGATACGGGTTTCGTTACCCTAGCCGTTACCGAAAATATTCCAATAAATCAAACTAACCGGCAGAAAGTTAATTGAGCAGAAAGCTGAGGCTAATTAACTATATCGTATGGGCTATATTTTTCAACTACTGTGTCGCCTTCCTTAAGTTTGACTCCTGAAGCTATGTGGGAAATTTCTCCGGCAGAGATGTTCTTGCGAACATCATTAATTGTAATAACTGCAATTTTCCTGTTTTTACGTAAAACCAGCATCTGCATATTGTCTCTAACACCTTCGGCTTTTCCAATATTGACTATGGCAAACTTAGCAGCATTATGCACCTGAGTGATTGAGCCTTTAAGCGCCTTGTTTGCCTGCTTTATTGGCTTAGGCGCAAAAACAACATGAAAAAAGACAAAAATACCGATAATTACTATTACTGCAACTAAAGATAATTTTAAGGTCTTATTAATTTGCATTCCTCTCCTTGCGCTGTGTTTTTACGCGGCAGAAGCGATTTGATTTTTATTCCAGCCTGCTGTCTATATCAACAAGGACTTCGTCTATATTAAGAGCCAGCTGCGGCTCTCCGCGTTTTACGTATAGCTCTTTTCCTTTTTGTAAATTAGTTTTTGCCTGTCTGAATTCGCCCAAGCGATAATACATAAAACCTAAATTCGCATAAATGCTTGCTTCGCCAGGAGCTTTTTCTGATGCTTTTTTTAAAGTTTCAATTGCCTCTTCAATTCTATCCAGCCGGTCATATACGCAGGCAAGATCAACGTACGCATCCGGCAGGCTGGGATTCATGCTTATTGCCTTTTCAAAAGTCTCTGCTGCCTGGCTATACATCCCGGCGTCAATATAAATGTTGCCCTGATGCACAGCTTCAGAGTAAGGTTTATCAGCAACAAACCTGTTGATTACTAAATCTTCCTTCCTCTGTGGATTTTCTGTTTGAGCAAAAACAAACAGCGCAGGTAATAAAAAAATTGATAACAAAATTGCGATTATTCCTTTAGTCATATATTTAATTTGGTCAGAAGGATATATTGTATAAGCAAAAAATAAAATGGCAACTATATTAGTATGGTTATAGATAAACTTGTTGCATGAGAGCATTCACTGGTTGAGCATTATGCCCCCGGAATTTTCCTCCTCTGCAAACCACTGTCCACCCCCGGGGTGGACGTAGGTTTTAACATCGCAAGATGGAATTCAGCAGCAACTTAAATCTTTGTAAAAATATATACCATTCCTCTTGAGCCCTGATCGTCTTCAAAGGCAATCCACAATAAATCGTGAGTGCCTTTTTCTACCCCATTTAAAAGGTTTCCTGCGGATTTTAATAATGTAAAGTAAGCGGCGTGGGTAGGCCCGCCGAAAAAAGCATTTTTATCTGCTGGGTTCTCTATTACCTCTAATGGCCCGCACATATAATACTCCGCATCCGGTAATGTTATTTTGAACAGGCGCTGCAATTCTTTAGCTATTGACACAATTAAATCTCCTGCTGTTTCTCTTCCCGATAAAGGCTCTTTGCGAAATACATACATTTTTATGGGTTTGCCCTGTTTTCCTGAATATGACTGAAGATTATATAAGAAAGATATTTTAAACGGGCTTTTTGGTGCATTCTCTGCTGTTTGTTTTAATTCCGGCTGAGCTGTTTCTTTTGTTTCTGATACATATTTAAAACGCGAGCAATTACACTCTGGGCACTGGATAGCGCCATCAGGGATAGCAATGTCGCACATCGCGCAAACTTTTTTACCTTTCACTTTTTTTGCCTCAACTGGAGCCTGGTAATTGGCTGAATTGACGGCAGCTTGTGGCGTTACTCTAAGCGGGACAAGACCGGTTTTCCACCAATATGCGGCATCCGAAGCAGCGATATTTAAATCTAAATCTCTTAAAATTGCCCCCTGCTTACACATCATTATCGGGCTGGTTGTTCCGGTAGGTAGAAACCGGATAAATCCATCGGGGCT
>JAQTUC010000145.1 GCA_028710385.1 Candidatus Omnitrophota bacterium | reverse complement strand
GGTAAAAACCGCCGAAGACTCCGTGCCCATAGCCGCAGTTAGTCTGCGCTTTATAAAGGCTGGCAAATATTTTTTTATTTTTATCCGGATTCGCTTCGGCATTTATTCTACGGCTTAAATAAAGCATTCGTTTCTGCATATAATTGAGCCGCGGGTATTTCTGATAGAAGTTGCGGAAAAAACCACCCCTTACAAAGTCTTTATATTCATCGAATTTTCCGTTCGCCTTAAGGAAATCACAAAGCCCCTCGTATGCAAAAAAATTCTGAGGTTCAAGCACCCATTCCCCCATTTCCTCGTAAGAAGCCGTAGGCAGGTACACAATTCCGTTACTTTGAAATTTTTCAAAAGCCTCTTTGGCGGTTATAGTTTCAATGTCGCTGCTATCGCTTAAAAGGGTTAAAAATTTTTTAAGCCATTCTTTATTGTAAATCCAGTCATATGTTCCGGGCCAGAGCCCGAATTTTTCTCCGTCATCAAAAAGAGTGACCAGGGAATCTTCCTCGCAACGCAGGCTGTTTAAAACAGAAAACGCCTCGCTTGCCTCCGAAAAAGGTATTTTATATCTTAGGGTTTTACTTATAGGAAAAACAGCCAAGGGCTTTCCCTCATCTTCTGTCGTGTAGTAGCCGAAAAATTCTGGGCTGCGAAGCCCTGCAAAACGAAAATGCGTGTCATCAAGAAAAGTATATTTTAAATTGCAATTTGCGATTACTCTTGCAAGGTAAGGCTCCCACACTCTTTCCGCAGTCCATATTCCCTGGGGCTTATTTGCAAATTCTTTCTCTATAAACTCATTCATCAATTTAATCTGCCCGTATTTATCGGCATCTGAAACTATGGGTAGAATCGGCTCGTAATACCCTCCGCTCATAATTTCAACCTGCCCGCGCTTAACCATTTTTTTAAGAAGCCCCAGATACTCTTTGCCGTGCTCCTTCATCCAATCATAAAGAGGCCCTGAATTATGCAGGCAGAATTTTACTTTTGGAAAATCTTCAAGGATGGATAAAAACGGAAAGTAGCACTTCTCGTAAGCTTCTTTAAAAATGTGGGGAAAGTTGCCTACAGGCTGATGATTGTGGACTCCTAATATAAAGTATAATTTACCCATAACTTACAACTATTTGGGTTGTTCGGGCGGTTTCTTGCCCAAAAGGCGGTAAACTTTATCTACATAAGCGAAAAATATCTTTTTGAATTCTCCTGAAAAATCCTCAAAAGTGTTCCACCAGAACCAGTCGCTTCCCTCAATAAGATAGAAATAATTTTTTAATTCCTCAAAAACACTTCCTCCAAACCTGCTTTTTTCTATTAAATCGCGCGTTTTCTTTAATATACTCCAGTAATAGTTGTTCTTTTTTGAACCTGCCCACACGCCGAAATCTCCGTTTATCCAGGAACCGCTTGCAAGCCGCTCAAGTTTTCTTGGGGTGTAGCCTTTAAGAAACTCTGAGGGAGTCGTTGAGCTGATACATTCGCTTTTCTCAAGTGAAGAATACAAAGTTTCAAGAAAATTCACGCCATTATTCTTGTAATACTCCCAGGCATTTTCTCCGTCCATTATTATAGTTATCAATCTTTCTTTAAAAATATTTTTGGCAAAATCATGGGTGCGCCTGAAATGCTCCATAAGGTCGTTTACCGCAAAATTCGCGTCATCCCAACCCTGATATATGAAGCTTAGCATATCTGAAAAATTCCTGTCCCTGAAGAATATATTTACGTCTTTGAATTTATACGGCCTGTATATGATATGCCGTTGATTTTTAATCATATCGTAGGAAACATAGTCGGTGATTAAGCTCTTAAATAAGATTGCTTCATCTGCTCCTATCCACTCAAAGCCCTCTTTGCCGTATAAAGTTAAAACTGTTTCGGAAACGCTTCCTTCAGACGGCCAGCTTCCGCGCGGAATAAGGCCGAAAGTACTTTTAAATATTTCTTTTGATTTTTCAAGATGCCAGAGGCAGTCTTCCGGATGCGTAAATCTTGAAACCGGTTTTTTAAGATAAGAAAATTCCTTAATTACGTCACTGTCGCAGAGCATCGGCATTATGGGATGATAAAACGGCGTTAAGGTAAGCTCTATCCTGCCATCTTCAGCCAGTTTTGAATAAAGCGGAAATATCTCATCCATTACCTGATATTGCTTATTTATTACGTATTCTATATCTAAGCGGCTGTAATCTCTGCCTTTTAGAATAAGCCTTTTTAGCTCTTTGTCTGACTTTAACGTGTAAGGATGGAACCAGCTTACGTTAAAAAGAAATTGTAAATCCGCTATGTCCTGGGAATTGAATTTTGATTTCGGGGAAATTTTTTTATTGTATAATTGCAGGTATCTTTTGTTAAGCTTAACAACTCTTTCAAAATTTACGGAGAAAAACCTGTTTAGTATGAAATCCTTTTCCTCTTTTTTAAGATGCGAAGGCTCTTTAAGGCTTAGGGTAAGATAATAATCTTTTGCTCTGTTATTTACGTAATCAGACAACTGCTCAAGCAAAACTCCGCTGAAATTAAAAGCTACTTTTACCTTACTGAATTTGGCAACTGTCTTAGCCATGCCGTAATAGTCTTTTACCGCGTGTAACCTCACCCATGGCAGGCAATATTCTTTGCTGTCCGGGTATTTATAATACGGCTGGTGCATGTGCCAGAGAAAAGCGATTTTTGTTGTTGATTTATTCATTTTTGTTTATTATCACACAGATGGTCACAGAAGCAAAACAGATAATCACAGATGATTTTTATCTGCGATTGTCTGCGTTTATATACTTAATTCTTTATTCAGGTAGTTTTCCATCTACGACAATCTGCGTATCAGGACTGAAATGCCGAGTAGCTGATTTCGGGGAAAATGTTATCTTTTCTTTCTATGTCTTCTATGACTTCGTAATTAATAAACCCTTTGTCAAGGTAGCTCTTAAGCAGATAAAATCTTTCAAGGTGCATAACAGTTTTTTTCTTCGCGTATTCGCTGAAAGCCCCTGTCTTCATCATAAAAGCCCAGTCGCTTCCCTGCGCAAGCAAAAGCTCTCTAGCCATCTGGTTTAAAATTCTTTCCTTAACGTCTCCCTTTGACCTGTGGCAATTGGCGGCTTCTGTCATTTTTTCCTGTGCGCGGTGAAGGTGCGGATATATCCAGTCATTGTTCCCGTTAAGCCAGACTTCGTAATAACCTTTCCATCCCCAGCTTGAAGGAGCCGGGTTTATTACCTGGTTTTTGGGGTAAATATTTAAATAACGGCTCGGCGTAATGAGCTTCATGGTTTTCTGGTCATAACAGATTTTACGTATAAGAAAATTAAGCCAGGAAACTCCTTCAAACCACCAGTGCCCGTAAAGTTCTGCATCGTAAGGAGCTATTATTATCGGCTTTCTGTCAAACATGGAAGCTAAATGCTCTATCTGTTTTTCCCTGTTAAACAT
>JAQTUC010000027.1 GCA_028710385.1 Candidatus Omnitrophota bacterium | reverse complement strand
ATCCTTATTTATTCTGACAGTGCATAGCCCGCGCTGCCCAGGAGAAAGCGTGCATCTTCTGGGGCATAACTGGCATTGTAAATTCTTGCTGCCTGTTTCTTTCCAGTAACGCGCAGGATAAAGATTTTCTTTGCCCTGGCAAAAAAATACCGGCAGAAAAATAAAAGCAGCCAGAATTAAATAAGCACCTACTCCTTTTCTCATTAATATTATTATATCATTTTTATCCTGATAATTTCAAATACCGGTTGCCTGCCAACTTCCGTAAACAATCCGGACATTTTATGCATCAGAATATTTCCCCTCCCCGTTAGTAGGCAGACTTGTGAAACATCGTAAAGCTTTCTAAGCTGCCTCATGACCTGCTCAATGTTGCTGCCGTTTCTGACCACCAGATAAATCCGGCTTTTGGCTGAATTTTTTGCCGGTGCGCATAAAATTCCTTCAAGATTAAAATTTCTGCGCGAAAAAAGCCCGGTTATGTGCGACATAACTCCTGCGTGGTTATTAACTCTAAGCTCAATAATTCTGTTTTTTGCCTTATTCATAGATATTTCCTCCTATCATTTCCAGATTTGATCTTCCCGGCACAACCATAGGAATAACATTGTAGGCGTGGCGGATATTTATATCAACCAGCGAAGGCCCTTTGGTTCTTAATGCTTTTTTAAGGATTGAATATGCATTCCTCTTGGAAGCTATCTCAAAGGCTCTTATGCCAAATCCTTCGGAAATTTTCTTAAAGGAATGTTTTGCGATAAACTTAGAGGCAATATATTTTTTGCCGTAAAAAAATTCCTGCTGCTGCCTGACCAGCCCCAGATGCCCGTTATTCATTATGATGATAGTAACATCAAGGTCCAATTCGGCAAGTGTAGCCAGTTCCTGAATGTTCATTAAAATAGAGCCGTCTCCGCTTATGCAAACTATGCGTTTACCAGGATTTTTAAGCGCCGCCCCTATTGCTGCAGGCAAACCAAAACCCATTGTTCCCAAGCCTGCCGAAGTAAGCAGTGTGCGGGGCTTTTGAAACGGATAGCTTTGAGCAACCCACATTTGATGTTGTCCGACATCAGTTGAAATGATTGCGTCGGGACCGGCTAAATCGCTTATTTTTTTGATAATATTAACCGGGTGCAACTTATCTTTTGGCGTAAACTTAGGATTTTTTTTCTTTTTTTCTTCAATCTGCGTAAGCCAGCCGCGCCTATCGCTGCGCTCAACAAACGGAAGTATTTTTTTCAAAGCTTCCTTAATATCTGCGCAAACAGAAAAATCCGCTTTTTTGATTTTGTCTATTTCTGCGTAATCTATATCAATGTGCATTATTTTTGCCCTGCGGCAGAATTTTTGCGCGTGGCCGGTTGCCCTATCATCAAACCGCACACCGAAAGCAAGAATTAAATCTGCTTCTTCAACTGTAAAATTAGTGTAAGAAGCAGCATGCATACCAAGCATCCCGAGATAAAGTCTGCTTGAAGGCAAAAAAGCCCCTAACCCTGTAAGAGTTGAAGCAACCGGTATGGAATTTTTCTCTGCCAATTCATAGATTAAAGCTTCTGCGCCTGAAGCTATAATTCCTCCGCCTATATACATTAATGGTTTCTTTGAGGTATTAATGGCATCGGCCATTTTTTTCGCAGCCTGACTGCTCGTTGTATGATTTTTTTGCAGCTTAGAAAAAACCGGCCATGAAGCGAATTCAATTTCTTCGTTCTGAACATCTTTCGGAACATCAATTACAACCGGGCCCGGACGATTGTTTGCTGCGATTCTAAAGGCTTCGGGAATAATTCTTAAAAGCTCATGCGCCCGCTTAACAAGGAAATTATGCTTTGTTATGGGAATAGTCATTCCATAGGTGTCAACTTCCTGGAATGCATCAGTCCCTATAAGCGAACTCGCAACCTGTCCGGTTATGGCAATTATAGGAACAGAGTCTAATTTGGCGTCAGCAATTGCGGTTAAAAGATTAGTTACGCCAGGGCCTGAAGTAGCAAAACAAACTGCCGGCTTTCCGGTTGAACGAGCCATGCCCTGGGCAATAAATCCGGCTGATTGCTCATGACGGACCAGAACATGCCTGATCTTACTTTCGTAAAGAGCATTGTAAAGCTGTAAATTCGCCCCGCCGGGTATTCCGGCGATAATATCAATTCCATATTTTTCCAGCAATTTAATTATAATTTGCGCTCCGCTGTATTTCATTTTTAAAACCTCCTTTTATTCGTTATAAAATAAAAAGCCCCTGTAAGCTTTCGCCGACAGGGGCTAAACAAAAAAAATACCTGGTCAGCCCGGCGGCGAAAGCGCGCCTACTACTACAAGCACTACTACCAGATTTAAAAAGTATTTTTTATACATTTTTTTCTTTTATTTTTTACGTGTATTTAGTCTAAAAATAAAAACTCCCTGTTGGTTTTCACCGACAGGGAGTTGAATTTGCTTAATTTTCGTTTACCTTACGGCGAAAACCTCATCGCAGAGCATACCACTACTACCATTTTAAGATTTAAACTTAGAATTGTGACTAGGTTGTGGTTTATCTGCATATCTTCACCATAAGCTGAACAAAATAAATATAACACAAAAATTGCGGAAAGTCAAACTAAGCTTCTTTAACGCCAAGGATGCCCTCAACAGTCTTAAGCTCAATGCGTTCAGCTAAACGCTCATATTCGTTTATTTTATGCTGCGTGATGTCCTTTTCAAGGCTATCCCAGGTAATTGCCGGTATATTAAGAAATTTTTCAACACCTTCGGCAATTCTCGGTAATACCGGCTTAAGCATGCCGATAAGCAAATAAAGCCCGTTTAAACCGACAGTGCATACAATTCGCGCTTTCTCTTCGTTTGTTTTTACTATTTCCCATGGCGCAGTATCATTAATATATTTATTAACAATATCGGCAAGCGGCATAATCTCGCGCATTGCTTTATTGTAATCAAGGGTTTCGTAAAATTGCGCGACTCTGGGCAAAGCCTGCCTCATTTCACCAAGGATGCTTTTACCCTGCTCGTCTATTTCGCTTAATGTATTGTTTAGTTTTTTATTTACAATTTTGCCAAGGCGGCTTGCGATATTAACCACCTTGCCTAAAACATCGGAATTTATCCTGAAGACAAAATCGCTTAAATTTAAATCAAGATCATCAACCCCTGCTCCAAGCTTTGCTGCATAGTAATAGCGCAGGAATTCCGGGTCAACGCATTTTAAATAATCGGTTGCGTTTATGAAGGTGCCGCGGCTTTTTGACATTTTCTCTCCGTTTACAGTAAGAAAGCCGTGGATATTTATTTTAGTGGGCATAGAAAATCCGGAAACCATAAGCATTGCCGGCCAGAAAAGCGTGTGGAAATATAAAATGTCTTTCCCTATAAAATGATGTATTTCAAATTCCTTTCCCCTCCATATCTCATCAAAATTTCTGCTGTTTGCCTTACACCAGTTTTTAGTGGTTGCCATATAGCCGACAGGCGCATCAAGCCAAACGTAAAAATATTTATTATCGGTTCCCGGTATCTTAAAACCGAAATAAGGCGCATCTCTTGATATATCCCAGTCTTTAATTCCCTGGGTAAACCATTCCTGCAGTTTATTTTTTATTTCAGAACGAAGATGATCCCCACCCACCCAGGTTTTAAGCTCGTTGGTAAAATCCGAAAGCTTAAAGTAGTAGTGGATTGATTTTTTAATTACCGGTTTTTTACCGCATATTGCGCAAAATGGATTAATAAGCTCGGTCGGGTCGTAAGTTGCCGAACAAGCTTCGCAGTTATCTCCGTACTGATCCTCTGCCTTACACACCGGACAGGTCCCCTTTATCATTCTGTCCGGAAGAAACATTTCATCCTGCTCACAATAATATTGCGCTATTTCCTTTTCGTAGATTGCGCCTTTCTGTTTTGCCTGGAGATAGATATACTCTGCTAGCTCTCGGTTTTCTTCTGAATTTGTTGAATAGTAATTATCAAAGCTTATCCGGAAAGCCTTAAAGTCGCGCAGATGCTCGTCATACATTTTTTTGATTAAATCTTCCGGCGATATGTTTTGCTTGCGCGCGCTTATCATAATGGGTGTTCCATGCGTATCGTCAGCGCACATATAATAGCACTCATTGCCGATTAGGCGCTGGAACCTCACCCAGATATCTGTCTGGATATACTCAACAAGATGCCCCAGATGGATACTTCCGTTTGCGTAAGGAAGCGCGCTGGTTACCAGAATTTTACGTTTATTGCTCATAATTACTCGGATTAAAGCTAAATATTTTATGCGCCTGCTTAGTAACTGTCTATTTTACCCTAAATAAAAAACCCCTGCAACGAATTTGTTGCAGGGGCGTATTAAAGTTTACGCAGAAATTATCTGTTTTCCTTAAGAATAACCAGCGCTTTTTCGTTCGCAGAAGTTGCCAGCACGAGCCTGGAAATGCCTTCCTCAAGCGTAACTGTTCCATAAATATACTTTATATCAATATTATGTTCGGAAATTTTGGCGGCCAGGCTTTTTAAGGCTCCGGATTTGTTCCTTAAATCCACCACCAGCACTTCGCTTTCCTTGACGCTGAAACCGCTCTGAGATAAGGTTTCTTTGGCTTCAGTTATGTTCTCGGCTACAATCATTATGTTAGCTTCGCCATCCATTGAATAGCCGACTATTCCTTCAATGTTTATACCGTGGTCGGCAATGATTTTTGCGATATGCGCAAGAAGGCCAACTTTATTTTTCGTCGTTAAGGTTAACTCCTTCCAGATAAAAGCATTTTTTACCATATGCACCGCTCCTTAAATAGAGCACATTATTTTTTCACGCGCAAAACGCGAAGAAAAAATAATAGTGCGAATCCTTCGACTTTGCTCAGGATAACCCGAAATGTAAGATGGTGAGCGGAGTCGAACCATTAATGCTGAGGACGCGATAAAAGAGTGTCCGAAGTATTACATACATGAGCATATGGTATATAAAAAAATAAACAGGCGCAATTGCGCAATTCTACTTTGTTCTGACTTTTTTCTCTTGGTATAAACGCGGGGAAATTATTTTGCAGGCTGGGCAGACTCAACCAGGCTTATTACTGCTTCGGAAAGTTTTTTTCTGCGGAATTTCCTCGGAAGAATTCTTATGCCGTCTATCTCAACGGGCTCTGCTCCTATGAGTTTTTTATGCGCTTTATGCCTGAGCCATTCTGCAAGAGTAGGTATTTTTACGTCTTTAAATTTATCTTCCCATTTAAGGCCTAACGTTAAAGCTACAGTTGTCATAGGCACTGCGCCGCCCACAATCCAGGAAGTTGTTCCATATGGATGGACATAATTGGGAAGCTTGTCAAACTCAGACTCAATATCTCCGGTAAGTTCCTCAATAACATCTTCAAGAGTCACCATACCGAGCACCTTTCCTTTGTCGGAAGCAACAAGCACAATATGCACCCTCTCCTGTATCATTGTTTCCAAAAGCTGTGATATAACCATGCCTTCGGGAACTTTCTTAATCGGCCTCATTATTGAAGAAATAGTCGGATTTGAAGGATTTGTGCGCAAAACCGTTATTATATCCTTAAAATTAATATAGCCCTCTATGGTTTGCGGGTCATTCTCTTTTACGGATACGGGAAAACGCGTATGCATATCCAGATGCGCTTTTATAAGGGCCTGGGCAAGGCTGTCCTGCATCCAGATAAGAGAAATATCCCCGGCAGGAATTATAATATCCTTTACCGGCCTCAGGGTAAAACTTGCCGCAGCAAGCACAATGCGTTCCTCGCGCGCGCCAAGAATTTTAGCTGATCTGGCCAAGGAAACCGCGGCTTTTAATTCGTGAAGATCCTGGCCTTTTGAGCTTAACTCTTTAGGACTGAATCTTACAAAAAAACGAACGACTTCTTTAACTATTATTTCTATAACAGATATTACAGGAGCAATAACTGCGGAAAGCGACCTCATCACAGGCGAAAGCTTCAGCACTATCCATTCTTTATTATTTAAGGCAATCATTTTCGGAACCAGTTCCCCAAAAACAATTATTACACAGGTAAGCGGTATAATAAAAATAACAACCGCAATAATCTTCGCAAAAGCTTCGGGCATATTTAATGTACCTTGCAGGTAAGGCGCAAAACGATCGCCAACGCCGGCTCCTCCTGTTGCCGCAGCCAGAGCTCCCACCAAAGTAATGCCTACTTGTATGAAAGCAAGGCTCGCTTCCATGTGCTCTTTCATATAAAGAGCTTCAGAAGAACCTTTTCTTTTTTCTCCGGATAGCACAGCCAGGCGCGCTTTTGAAACAGAGGCCAGCCCCATTTCGTAGGCGGCAAATATCGCGTTAAACAGAAGCATTATTGCTATTATTATAAAATCGTATAATAACATTCCCTTACATTCCCTTTCTTAGACTTTTAATTAGTTTACGCGTAAAAACTTCGCAGCAAATAAAAAGCCCACCCGTGAACCGGGTGGGCAAATGGAAGGAAGACTTGGCTGCCAAATTCATATATTATTCTACTTAAACGTAAATATAAAGCAAGGAAAAAAAGAGGATAAAACGCTATATATTACTTGGTTGTTTTGATTATTTCAAAAAATACATCCACTATTTCCGGGTCAAACTGCGTGCCGGAACCCTCTTTGATTATCTTAAGCGCCTCATCAATTGAGTAAGCCTTTCGGTATGGCCTGTCGCTGGTAAGCGCCTGATAGACGTCAGCTATCGCAATTATCCTTGCGCCAAGTGGTATTTCCTTTCCCTTAAGCCCTGCGCAGTAGCCAAAACCATCAAATCTTTCGTGATGATATAAAACAATAGGAGCTACGTCCTTAAGAAAATGGATATGCCTTATTATTTCAGCGCCTATCTGCGGGTGCTTTCGTATAATTTCATATTCTGCGTCAGTAAGCTTTCCTTTCTTAAGCAATATATCGTCCGGTATACCTATTTTACCAAGGTCATGAAGCATTGCAGCGTGCTTTAAATCGTCCAGCTCCTTCCCGGAAAGATTCATTTTTTTTCCTATAGCAACCGCCAAAGAAACCATATGTTCGCAATGCTCACCGGTATAATAATCCTTGGCTTCTATAGTTTTTGCAAAAGCATAAATAGATTCCAAAAAGGTCTGATGCATCCGTTTTTCTATCTTGGATAATTTCTGCTTCAGATGATCAACGTTTTCCTGTATGCCCTCCGAGGGCTTTTCCGGCTCCTTGCCGTTTAGAGTGACGAGGCGTCCGCCGCCGCGTTCTTTCGCCAGAATGACCGCCTTCTCAACCAGGTGTATAAGACCATAGGCTTCGGAAATGTTTGGGTCGTCTTCCGGGAAATTTGCCACGCCAATGCTGACTTTTAACTTCAACTTTCTGTTTTCCTGGTCAAAAACATGATTTTCTATATCATTTAAAAGCCTTTCCGTAAAGTGCACGGTGCTTTGCTTGTCCGTATCCGGCAATATTATTACAAATTCCTCGCCTCCGTAGCGCGTTACTATATCCATGCCGCGGACGAAATGCCTCAGATATTTCGCAAGTTCTTTAAGAATTTTGTCGCCATAGGCGTGCCCGTACAAATCATTGATTGAGTTAAAATAATCAACGTCAATCATGGCAAGGGAAATAGAAAGCGCATAACGTTTGGCTCTCAATAGCTCAGAAGTAAGCCGTTCTATGAGATATTTGTGGTTATAAACTTCGGTTTCTACGTCTTTTAAGCTAAGTTCCTGTAATTTGCTTAAAAGCTCTTTATTCTCAATGGAAAGTTGCTGCATTTTGAGCGCTTTATTTATAAGTATTTTTACTTCCTCAATATTAAGAGGTTTTTGCAGGTAGCCGAAGGCTCCTTCGTTTAAAGCGGAAATTGAGGTTTCCAGAGAAGCGTAACCGGTAATAATAATTGTAATGGTTTCCGGGTTTGTCTCTTTCGCATACCTCAGAAGATCCAGCCCGTCGCCGTCAGAAAGCTTAAGGTCAACCATTAAAATATTGAAAAATTTCTTTTTAAGCTTGGCTTTTCCTTCTTCAAGATGAGTTGAACATTCAACGCTGTAACCGAGCGACTGCATAATATCGGCCAGGGTTTCACACATTAAAACGTCGTCATCAACTATGAGGATTTTAGATTTGCCGTTGTCTGTCTTGTTTTCCATGTTTAATTTTTTTTATTTTTTTTCGCTATCTCTTTCTCAAAAAACGACAGCACTGTTTCCACTTCAAAAGGCTTTTCAAAAACCCTGACAACGCCAGTGCTATACGCTTCGTTAATGCGCGAATCACGCGGATATGCCGTCATCATAAAAATAATTATTCCCGGATTTATCTGGATAACTTTTTTAACCAGTTGCAAACCATCCACGTTTTCCATTCTGATGTCGGTAAGTAATATATCGAAGTTTTTGGCCTGTATTTTTTCAATGGCAACGCCTGCATTATAAGCAACTTCGGTGCTATATCCTTCGGCATTAAAAATGTCAACCAATGTGCTGCATATATCAACGTCGTCGTCAACCACAAGAATGCTTTTCTTTTTATTAAAGTTGTTTTCCATGTCGGTGTTGTTAAACTGTATTATATCATATTTATTGCAGGAATAGCACCCATTCGTTAAAAATAAAGTATGGGCATATAAATATGCCCGATTTTTCAGGTATTTTCCCTTATCGGAAATCTGATAATTATCTTTGTGCCCGCGCCAAGGACGCTTTCTGCAACAACAACGCCGCCATGCGCGGTTATTATATCCTTTACTATACTCAAACCTAAGCCTATACCTTTGGCTTTCCTGCTAAACAGCGGCTCAAATACAGAATCAATGTCTTTCTTATCTATCCCCTTGCCATTGTCCGCTATTACCAGTTTTGCGTCTTTATCTTCTCTTGAGGTAGAAATTTCTATAATGCCGTTTGCCTCTATGGCCTCAACGCTGTTTTTAATAACATCAACGATAGCCTGGCGCATATAAGAAGCATCAAAAATAATATCCATGTTCTGCCCGTAATTCTTTTTTATTGTAATGTTTTTAGGGAAAACAAATTTTGCCAAAGCCTCATCTATACAGCCATTCAGATTGCCTTTGACAAACTCCATGCTTTTTGGTTTGGCAAAATCCAGCGCTGTTTCAATTATGTTATTAGCGTCGCCTATCTGCGACTTTATTATATTCAGGTATTTTTGAAGCTTGGCATCATCTATTGAGACCCCGGATGATGTAAGAAAATATATGGCATTGCTTATTACACCAAGCGGATTTCTAAGTTCGTGGCTGAGCGACCCGGCTACTTTTCCAAGGGCAGCAAGCTTTTCGTTTCTTATAAGTTTTTCCTGAGCTTCTTTTAAGTCAGTTGTGCGCTCTTCAATCTTTTTTTCCAGGTTAGCATTTAAGACTTCAAGTTCCGCTTTTGTTTTCCTTGTCTCACCGGTAGCCTTAGCAAGCTCTTCGTTTGCGTCCTGCAAATCTTTATTCGCCATGCTTAATTCAACAGTTTTCGCAACCAATTCTGCCTGGGTTTTTTCCAAATCCGCCTTGTTTTTCCGCAAAGTTGAGATAAACTCTTCTTTTTCTTTTTCCAGATTGTAACGCGCTGTAACATCCCTGTCTATACCGCGGTAACCCTTAAAATCTCCGGCAACGTTAAAAATAGGCACGCCGCTTGATTCAATAATAACAACGGACCCGTTTTTGTGCCGATACTTATGTATAACGTTTTTAAATGGTTTATGCGACAGTATTAATGTATCTAATATGGTTCTATCGCTTTCTCTATCGTTTTTGTCGGTAAACGCAAACGGTACTTTCCCTACTACCTCCTCAGCCTTAAACCCAAGCAGTTCTTCTACGTTTTTACTGGCGTATCTGCAGATAATATTTTCATCCACTTCCCAAATGAAATCACTTATGCTCTCTGCCAGGTTCCGGAAACGCTCTTCGCTATTGCGAAGCTTTTTTACATTCTCGTTTATGGAATTACTCATGGAATTTATACTTTCGCAAAGCGATTCAAACTCTTTACAGCCCGCTACCTCCGCCTTTTGTTCAAAATTACCATGCGCTATGGTTTCAGCTGCTTCCTGAAGGTTTTCAAGAGGTTTTGAAAAAGAACCGGCCATTATAATGCTCACTATAAATCCGAAGATTATGGCAATTGAAAAAAACAAAATATATTCCATCAAATTTCCGCGTAGTATCGCCGCGAGTTTACTGGTGTCCATGCTTGCGCCGAAACAATAGGGCTGCCCTTTTTTGTTCACAAACGGGATTAACGCCATCCTCCCGTGGCCCCATTCATTATGAAAAGAACTATAAACCGGCTTCATTGTTTTAAATGCCTCTTGAAAAGACTCCGGGTCTCTGTGAACTTCAAAAAACTTTGCATTATCATTTTTTGAGATATTTTTGCTTGGGGAGGTTGAAGTTGTAAAAACAATTTTTCCGTCAACAACCATAACGCTCCAAAGATACTGCAAACCAAGCTCCTGGCAAAGCTTGTTGTTTCTGGCTACGATTATTGATTCATAATCGGTTTCATTAAAAGAATTTTTTGTCAGATTATCGTGGTAGCCTTCAGGAAGGATTGCCTTAAGCATTAATGCTGCTGCATAAAGTTTCTGGTCCGCGCCATCAAGAAGGGCTTTCTCCTGCGCCTTATAGCCTGCCACAGAGAAAAATAACGAAGAAACAAACACAACAGCACATATCGCAGCAAATATGCGGAATCTGATTTTCATAATAAATGTTTCGGGTGAGCGCCCCTGAAATATGTAAACCCGTTGGAAATTTTGGTTATCCAGCAGGACAAAATTGGCTGTATTATTATTTTAGCTAAAATGCGCTTTATTGCAAGGGAAAAGCTAATTACTGAAGCAGGTTTCAGTATCCAAGCATGGTAGTTACGCCGTGGCGCACCATCATAACGCCTATCGCACCAAGCAGAATATACATAATCTTGGAAAAAGCCCTTGTTCCGCTTGGGCCTATTACATTCATAATGGCTTCAGCCCGGTCTAAACTTATCCATACGATAATCATATTCAAAACCAGAGAAACAAAAGCAGGTATAATATTATATTTATCTACCATCATAAGGGTGGTAGTTAAAACCGCAGGCCCGGTAATAAGCGGGGTTCCTAACGGAAAAATACCTATATCTTTGTCTCCGCCTATGGAATTAACTTTCTTCTCTGCTCCGGGGAAAAGCAAACGCACCGCTATAATAAACAGAAACGCTCCGCCTGCCACCTGGAAATCGCTTATAGTTATGCCAAGCAGGCGCAGAATAAATTTGCCGGCAACCATAAATATGACTGCCATGGCAGTAGCTGTAGAAACCGCATCTATTATAATCTTACGCCTTTTTGGCCCTTTGACGTTTTCAATAAGCGAAACAAAGATAGGAACATTGCCTATGGCATCAACAGCGATAAATATGGGGATAAAACTTAAAAGATAGGGTTCAAATATACTGTTCATATAAATTTATTATGCCATTTCCCAAGAGCAATTTCAACTTAAAAAGTATAAGGCTTTCGCTCTGAACGCCTGTCAATTGCTATGCGCAGTAAAAGCATCGCCAGAATGAATATAAAAGCTACGCTTCGCAAATTCCTAAGGAAATTTATCTTATTTTTCCTCTCACTTACCTTATCAGTCAAAAATTTATAAGGGTCTTTTATTTCTGCCAGGTTTTTTTCAAAATTTCCGGCAGCCGCTAATTCGTGGGGCATTTTATCGTGCGAAAGTATGGTGCTAAGTTCCTGCTTTAACCCATTCATTCCGGCAAACTCATAAGCAACCAGCATTTTATCGTAAAGGTATAGTTCGGCGCCGTATCTGCCAAGCGCGCGCACCGTATAGAAATTAGCTATCACAAAAAGAAGAAAAAGCACAATTGTAACAGCTATACGTATTTTTTGTCTTCCTGAAAGTTTCATTTTAGTTCCCCCGCTGGCTTTGGGTAAAATTTTTGGAAAATTTTCTCTTATCCGTTAAAACTTTGCTTAATGACGGGTTTAGCGCCAAATCGCCGTATCCCAAAATAACGCAGGCAGCGCCTCCTGACTTTTCGCAAAAGTCCAGTTCTTCAGCAAATTTTTCCTGATATTTTTTTAGTTTGTAAGCGCCTATAGTAAAATTGATTTTATCTGTAAAAACCGCTTTTTTCTTTGCTTCCTCAATTTGTCTTTCAAACTCCGGTATTTTGTCTGAGTACGTCATAACCGTCACAAAATCAACAAGTCCGGTTTTAATCCAGGAAGGCCAGTCCTGAAAAGCTTCGGAGTAGGCGCGCACATAGGGGGCGCATCCCGTGGTTGAAACCTTAATGCCTGGATGGCGTAAGCGCGCCCTTTTAACAAGCTCGCCAAGCAACTCCGTTACCTGCGCCCGTTTCCAATTCTGCCAGAGAACGCTGTTATTTTTAATCACTTTTACGCCTGATCTCTTACGGAAACGTTCCATATTCATTTTTGTGTAACCATACGCGGGATTTCTATCCGGATAACGGATGTAATCAAATTGCAGCCCGTCCAGTCCAGGATAACTGCTGAGTATTTCATCAACAATCGTTGAAAGCTCTTTCCTTACTCTTAAGTCGCCGGGCTCAAGAAAATACTGCTTATCAATTTTATAATCTTCAATTTTTTTCTTAGGCTTAAGGTTTCTTGTCAAAATTTCCGGCCCGTATTTTTTAAGAATTTTAGCGTCGCGGTTGGTGCTAAGGCTAAGCAGGTTAATCCAGGCGTGCACCTTAATCCCTCTTTTGTGCGCCTCTTCAATAAGAAGGGCAAAAGGATCCTCTGAAACGCTTCGCAGGCACGTTTGGTAAGGGCTTGAGTCAGCAACGCGCGAAGGAAACCAGGCACGGTTTGCGCGGTAAATCTGGATGAAAAGAGTGGTTGTGCGCGTTTTTTTGGCAAAATCAACCAATTGTATAATTTCCTTGCGGCTTGAAAGCACCTGCGGGTCTTGTAAAACCGTAACAAAAATGGCGCGCTCAGAAGACGCGCTGCATTTTCCGCAGGCAGGAAAAATAAACAAAAAGCAGAAAAACAAAACAGTAATATTTTTTTTCATAGGATTACGGGCGGGAAATTATTTTTAAAGCGCGTTAAAGCCTTAAATTTATAGGCCAATATTCTTCAAATTCGCTCTGGGTAACCCTTCTGTCTTTATCCCTATCCATGCTATTGAAATATTCGTTAAACTGGTCGCAAGCTTCTTTTTGGCTGATTTGCGCATCGTTATTTTTGTCGGCATTTGCGAACAGCTTTGGTTTGTCCTCATTGAGCTCACTCTTATCAACAATTCCATTCTTGTTTTTATCCAGATTCTCAAACGCCTTAGCCTGGTAAGCCTGTAATTCTTCCGAAGACACAAATCCGTCTTTATTTGTGTCTATTTTCTGGAATTCCACCTTAGTTGGCATCGGAGGTATCTGCTGGGCAGACGCGTTAGAAAAACCAAACAAAACCAGGCACAGGAATACTGCTGACATCACCTTCATATTCTTCTCCTTTTTTAAATTTTTGGTAACTGGATTCAAATTAGCTCCTTTGGCATTAGTTTACTGTTTGCGTTTTGCGTTAAGCAGATAAAGTATTTCTTTCACTTCATTTTTAAGCTGATCCATGTCTGCGCGCAGCTGCTTACTGATGATTCTTTCAACCTCGGCCTTTGTTTCCGCAACTTCACGAAGCATTTCCTGATTTTTTAAGCGTTTAGCAGCCTCGTTCCTGAATTCACGCCATCTGCGCCAGGAAAAAATAGTCATGCCTACGCATGCAGTTAAAAGCACAGTAACTATCTCGTCAATATAAAGCAGTGCCCGGCTGTTTTTAGAAAATATCTGGACAAGAAAATAAAATACATTAAAGAAATACGAAAGAATAAAAACCAAAACAACAACCAGAATAAGGATAATTGCATCTTTAGACGCCGCTGATAATTTTGGCTTAGCGTTCTTTTTACTGGCTTCCTGGATTATATCAATTTTTGTTTCTTTATTCTCAGGCATATGTTCAAATCTTTAAAACTATAACGCACGATATATTATCACACAACGTTTAAAAATCAAAACTTAGCATCTCCTTTATTTTTTGCACACGCATTGCTCCCGGCTTAAATA
>JAQTUC010000144.1 GCA_028710385.1 Candidatus Omnitrophota bacterium | reverse complement strand
AGACGTCGTTAACTTTGTATTTCAGCGATTGCACTTTATGTATATCATCCCAGGATTTGCGGTAGTTTTTTTTGTAGTAATAAGCGAGCGCCCTGCTGTAGTAGGCCATGGCATAGTCGGGCTTTACTTCTATGGCTTTATTAAAATCAAGGATAGCGCGGTCGTAATTTTTTTCCGCGCCGTAAATGATGCCGCGGTTTATATATGCCGGAAGATAATTCGAATCCAGCCTTATTGCTTTATCGCAGTCAGAAATAGCCTGCTTAAA
Source organism: Candidatus Omnitrophota bacterium (assembly GCA_028710385.1). Classification (GTDB taxonomy): domain Bacteria; phylum Omnitrophota; class Gorgyraeia; order Duberdicusellales; family 4484-171; genus JAJYOP01. The sequence goes on along the minus strand of JAQTUC010000144.1, from coordinate 3,183 downwards.
ATCGTCTTTACCCTGATAAGCCAATGCCCTATTGGCGTAGGCAGGGACATACTTAGGGTCTAATTTAAGCGCTTTGTTGAACTCCTGGATTGCCGCGTCATAATTGTGGGCTTTACCGTACTCTATCCCCTTTTCTGTAACGTCTCTGGCATTCTCAAGCGCAAAAGCATTGAAAGCCAGCAATAATGCTAACGTAAAAAAAATACCTGTTTTGTTTTCTTTCACCGTAGAACTCCTTCTTTTAATTAGTTTATAAATAAACACTGTTTATATAGTATCACAGAAGGATTATAAAGCAAATTCTCCGGCGCAGACAAAGAAATAGCGGTAAATATGTCAGATAAAGAAAAATATCTATTTTAAGCTATAGTCTGACAACCTTACAAACACAAATCCTTTTCTTTTTAATTCGGGGATAGCCTCAATTACACCCGCTGCTGTTTCTTTTTCCGGATGATTCATATGACAAATAACTATTGAGCCGGGAAAAGCGTTAAGCAATGCGTTTTTAACCTCTTCTTTTGAATAAGTCGCCCCTTTATCGCCAAGCACGCTAAAACCAACAACTTGATAGCCGAGCTTTTCGGCAATTTTTACTCCTATTTCATCGTAATAAGCGGTTCCTGACCGGTAATACTTAGGCCGTCTTCCGGTTAACGTTTCAATTATATTTCCGTTTTTATCTATTTCTTCAATGATTTCTGTGGGACTGCCTGTTCCTTTTATACCATAGGCTGTTTTTCCGTTTACTGAACAAGGCTTATGCGTAAAACCATGGTTTTCTATTTCAAATAACGGGTTTTTGGATAGCTCAATGAATCTATCCTGATTTTTTTTAATCCACCTTGCGTTTATAAAAAGTGTTGCCGGTATATTATTTTTGATTAAATAATCAATCAAAACAGAATCATAACCGTCACCGCTTGAGCCGCAGGCATCAAACGTAAGCGCGACAACTTTCTTATCCGTATCAATTCTGGTTTTAACTCCAGGGACAATTTCAGCCCACATTGCCGGCAATCTCCCGCTGAATTCAGCAGCAATTGCTTTTTTCTGATTTGGGCATTCTCCTTCAGGCAAACTTTTAAGCTTAGAATAAACAGTTGCGCCGCTTAAGAAAACAATTAATACAATGATTGTTTTTTTCATACGCAACACTTACGCCCTATCAAGATTTGGGAGGTTTTGGCAGGCTATTTTTTCTCAGGCTCGCTTCCCGGAAGCCTTGCGCAAACGGTATACTCTTTGTCAGCAGACACGCACTCTGCCCATTTAACGCAGTTGTAACGGCAATCAAGTTCGTTGCCGCCGTGCTGGATACAGAAATCATAATGCGCTTTCGGCGTGGCAACCGTTTCAACACAATAACGGCACATAACAGCTGGCCTTCCAGGGTAATTGCCATCAACGCCCCACGTAAATTTAGCTGTTGTACACCTGTTATGCGCTGCAGCTCCGGAAGAGCATTCAAGAGGCTTCCATCTTACAGAAAAAATCTCATAACCCGCCGGGCACGCATCAGAACTCCGCACAGTTATAAAAGCGGTTGCGCCGATATCCAGCATATCTGTGCCTATGCCTTCTGCGTTCAACGTTTTTACGCTTATTTCTTCCGCTGTTAGTTTTGTATATACGCCTTGCGGAGATGGATAATAAGTGGCGATAGTTATTTGTTCGTAAGACTGCCGTTTATTTGTATTATTTGTTTGCTCAGACGATGGTTGCTTTACCGTGCTGTTTGTTTCTTCGTAAATACCGGAAACTTCATTGAGCGGATAAGTTTGAGGCGCGCCTTTTAAACTGACCTTAATGTATTTATCTGTTCTTTCAAGTATTTTAGCGTTTATTGTTTTGCCTGATTTTAAAACAATTTTTTCGGCAAAGGCATTAAAAATTAACAGCAGGAATAACGGTAAATATAAAACTATCTTTCTGTCCATGCTTATTGCTTAGCGGCCCTATACATTACCACATTAGCTTTTTCAATGGTGATTAAGCCTTCTTTTACCATTTCATCCAAAAACGGTAAAAAATTATTTATTTTTTCTTCGCTGTCAACAATTTCAATGATTATGGGCAGGTCCTCGGACAGGCGCAATAATTTTGTTGTATGCATATGGCTTTTGCAGCCAAACCCCATGAACCCTTTGATGGCTGTTGCTCCTGCCATAGAGTTTTTCTTTGCCAGTAAAACTATTTCTTCATAAAGCGGTTTGCCGTTCCATTTATCAGCTTCACCGATAAAAATGCGCAAAAGTTTTCCGTCAGCAGGTATTTTCATAGAATACTCCTTTTAGATTAAATCAGCAAGAAAGAAACCTATTCTAAATACAATAAACCCTACGCTAACGCTCAATAAAATATTTATAAAAGCCCTTAATGTTTCTCCGTCTCTGATTAAATTAGATGTTTCCAATATAAAGGTTGAGAATGTTGTAAAAGCGCCGCAGAAACCAACCATTAGCAGAATTCGTAAATTTGGACTAAGCAAAAACTTTTCCTCTGTCATAGCCGCAAGAAAACCGATGATAAAGCAACCAAGCACGTTTACGATAAGCGTTCCATACGGAAATCTTGCCCCAAAAACTCCGTAAACAAACCCTGCCAAAGCATAACGGGAAATAGTTCCGGTTATACCGCCAACAGCTAAAAGCGCTAATTTAATCATAAATATGTAATTATTTTATTCAAACATAAACTTACGGAATATATTACCATAGGCGATGAGGAAAGCAACTCTCAAGCGAGATTATCCGTCCTGTTCTTGCTAAGCACAAAAAACCAAACCCCACCCGAAACGGGTGGGGTGCTTTTTTAAAAATTTGACCCAATATATTAACTTATCTATCGGCGTTTGTATGGCGAATACGCTGTTTATCTGCCTACCAAACAAACAAAACCAAAATTTTTGTCAGGCCGGATAAAACTCTTTATCTTTTTTCCAAATCCTTAACAGGAGAAAAACACAAGAACCAATCATAACATTTATATCCTTTTGATTGGGCGCCGGCAACACGCTCTCTTGCAGTCCCGCAGCTTCCGGGAGGTGGAATTATTACATCGTCGCCTGGCTGCCAGTCAGCTGGGGTAGCAACATTATATTTATCTGCTGTCTGCATCGCAATAAGCAATCTTTTTATTTCCTGGAGATTGCGTCCGTTTGAAAGCGGATAATATATTATG
>JAQTUC010000143.1 GCA_028710385.1 Candidatus Omnitrophota bacterium | reverse complement strand
AAAGCAGAAAAAGTTGAAATTGATGAAAAGGCCTTTGACAGCGCTGCTTTATTTGAACGGTTTTGGAACAATCGCATAACTGCGAGTTTTATTTTGGGCCGCGAGATGACAATAATCGGAGCCAACGAATCTAACATTCTTTTTTCCCCGTTAAGCCTGTTATCGCTGTTTATTTTCCTCCCCATTTTAGCTGCTGTGATTTCTAAAAAATACAGCGGCGCAGTTTATCAAGAGGATTCGTCCCCCGAAAACAGTAATAGCAGGAGAAATGATGAAGCTGGACGCTGGGGTTCTTTAGTTGAGTCGCCTATAAGGCAGCCTGAGAAACAGGAAGATGAACTGCTTATTTTTATAGGCGACGTTCATTCTAACGCAAGCGGGCTTATAAACTTGTTAAATGATATACACGAGCATTATCCTTCCGGCCGCAGGATTTATTTGGGCGATTATTACGACAGCGAACGCTATTTTGAGCCCCTTGAAACATGGCAGCTGCTTAATAGCGAAACAGAAGCGGGCTCAATATTTCTCCTGGGCGATCATGATTATGCTCTGTGGAGGGCTGTAGACAGAAGAGATATAGAGGCTTTTAGATTTATGCTTAACAATAGAGGCCTGGATACCTTAAAAAATATTGCGCCCGGAATTGGCAGCAGAAATTTAGACAGCTTCCTTGCCGAAATACCCGGGCACGACGAAGAAGGGTTTTTGGTGCTGGATGAGATTAGCGAACTTGAATTTTATAAATTATCAGCCGCCTGGTTTCACGATTTGCCGATTTTTTATAGAAACAGGGCTTTAGGCATTCTTGCAACCCATGCCGGCCCTAAGGTAAATCCTCCAATGACTGCTAAAGACCTGGAGTTATTGCAGGAGCAGTATAGAAAAGGATCCTATCATCAAAGAACTCTATGGAATTATCTTTTGCATAGGGATTGGAAAGTGCCGGCTTTGGCAAATTCGCTGCGTAGCTGTAACGCCTGTAAAGCAGCGTACTTAATAATGGGCCACAACCGTCAGAGGGGCCCGCCGTACTTTACTCATGCTAACGGAACATTTATTATTGATAATAATCTTTATGGTTATCTCGTAGTTTCAAAAGATACCGGAATCCGTTTTGTAAGCTTGGAGCCAAACCAGGTCCGTAACGAGTTAACCGTTGTTGGTCAGGAAGAATTTGAGCAAAGGCTTGCGTCTTTAAATGAATCAACCCCGACAGAGGATGAAGCTATTAATTTATTCTTTTATCTGCTTGTTTTGTCCACAGCCGCAGGAATTTTAATTTTTGGAATAGTTAAAATTTTGCTTACCAGGGGTAATATTTGCCTAAAAGAAAAAATTATCCGCAGTATCAATAAAAACGGCGGAAGAATCACTTTTGAACAATTCCAGCGCCTGGCCGCGGTTGAGGGTTATTACAAGCAAGGCAAAGCAAGATTCGGATTTTCAGAAACAGACGGCGTAACGTTTAATACTGATGCGTCAGGAACAGTCGCCTTAGCCTTGGCGCGTTTGTTCTATGATTTTTGGAAAGAAATTGGCAGGCCTGAAAATTTTGATATTGTTGAGCAGGGTGCAGGCGACGGCTCTATGGCGCAGTATATACTTGATGTTTTGAAAGAAGACCCAGGGATGGGAGATTTTTACAGCCATGTGAGGTATACGATAGTTGATATCAGCGGGTATTGGAGCAGGAAACACGAAGAAAGGTTACGTTACAGGCACGCAAATGTGCAGCATAAAACAGCTTCGGTCTTCAATATGCCGTTTGAAGATGAAAGCATAGAAGGCGTATTGTTTTCCAATGAACTGCCTGATTCATTTCCCGTGCACAGAGTTGTGGTAAGGAACAATGTTTTAAAGGAAATATACGTTACCTATGACGGCAAAGATTTTAAAGAGGAAGAGGGCAGCCTTTCAACAGATGAAATAACAAAGTATTTTGAGTTGGTAGGTAAACTTCCTCCTGAGGGAAAAGAATTTGCGGTTAATTTAGGCTTGTTTACCTGGATGAGAGAAGTAAACCGGGTGCTTAAAAGGGGGTTTGTTGTTACTTCCGATTATGGTTTTGACAAGACAGATGTAAGATACAATTCAGCTCATAAAGAAGCAGTATGGAACCTGACAGAGCAGCCAAAACTGCCGATACTAACACCAGGCATAGACATTACGCATAACGTTGATTTTGAAACGTTGGACAAAATAGCCGCATATTTCGGTTTAATTCATGATAGTTTCGCCCCTTTTAAAACTTTTCTGGCGGCATTTTCTCCGATAGCTATTCCTATTAACGAAGAAGAATTTATTTTAACTCATTCAAAAGGAATGGCGAAAGCCAATTGGCAGAACTCATCTTTTATCCTGCCCGCTCTTTTATTTTTTACCGCAATTTTTGTGTTCTCTGTATTTATGTTATATAGAGATAGAATTATCAGACCGCGCGAAAAAGCAGATTTAAATGCGGATAATTCCGTAGCGCTTCCGGCAGACCAAAAATTTTGGCTTAATTTCTGGCGGGAAAAGCAGGAAGGAGAAGGCGCATTTAGAGAAGATTATCCCGCAGAAGTAAGAGATTTTGTTATAGAGTCAACCAGCCTTGTTATCGGAAATAGAAAAAAGCCTGCTTTGCTTGATATAGGCGCAGGCGCTGATTTATATATTTCAAGAGAAATTTCCAAAGCGCTGCCGAATGTAAAAGTTTATGCCCTTGATTTGCTTAATCTTGACCCAAGAGTAATTTCCGGGGCAGAAAAAATAACCTATATACAGGCTTCGGCTGATGCTACGGGATTTCCTTCACATTATTTCAGCGCTGCGGTTATGGTTTATGCGATTGATTATTGGAATGTAGAATTGCGCAACGCAGCTATTAATGAGTTGCTTCGTATATTGCGCGGTAACTTTAAGGTAATTATTGTTTTGCATCATCCGGAGTCTTTCACAATTTATAGCTTAGGCAAAAAACTGGAAGGGTTTTATAGCGATAAAACTTTCTTAACAGAGGTAAGCCAGTCTCTGGCGGCAGGTAATTTTTCCCGTATTAGCCAGCTCATCCAGCAGGTGGAATTTTATTTGTCTATGGTTGGTAACCCTTTTCAGGAAATCCAGGAAGAGCGCCTTTCATTACTTAATGAGGCGCTAAGAATACAAGTTATGCCCGGCTTAAGAACAGGCGTTGAGGAAGCAACAACAAAAGCATTGTCAGAGGTAAACACTTCAATAAATGTTCTTGAAACACTTTTTGCCAATCTTTTCGCTTCAACCGAAGATGTTGAGGGTTTCTTCGCGGGCAAAGGATTCAACGCAAATGCAAAAGTGCTTAAAAACGAAGAAGGCCGTGCTCTTGGCTATGGGGTTGTTTTATCCGGCAGCGAAAACCCGCAATCCCGGTCAAATAATTTATCAGGCTGGCTGGCTGTTCTGTCGCTTTTTTGGTTTCTGCATGTTTTGTTCG
>JAQTUC010000142.1 GCA_028710385.1 Candidatus Omnitrophota bacterium | reverse complement strand
TCATAGCCTACTTTATCCTGCGAATAAGTACTAGAGTAGTCCGCGGCGAAAACCGGAAAAAAAGAAAAAGCCGATAAAACCAACAAAGCACTTAATACTGTTTTCATGCAAACCTCCTTTTTATTAATTATTTCCTTTTAGGTTTATTTTCGTAATTGCGCGCAAAAAGATACAAAAGGTCAGAAAGCCTGTTTAGATAAATAAGCATATCGGGATTCTTGATACCTTTCTTCCCTTCCAGGGTAACCAATTCCCTCTCTGCCCTTCTAGCTACAGCCCTGGACACATCAAAAGAACTTGAAATTATATTTTCTCCGGGTAAATAAAAACAACGGGATTTAAATTTATTTTTATTCTCCCATTGCCGCAGAAGCTCGTCAAGCTTAAGCACAAACCTTTTATCTATTCTTTTTTCCAGTTTATACAAATATTTTGGCAGCGTTGCTGTCTCTGCGCCGATTATAAATAAATCGCGCTGGATATCTTCTATGATTTTTTTTACGCCTTTATCGCGAAGCAAGCTCTTGCTCAAGCCCATAAATGAGCATAATTCATCAAGCGTCCCAATAGCCTTAACTCGCAAATCGCTCTTTGACGCTCTTTCACCAAAGAGCAAAGAAGTTTTGCCGTTATCTCCTGTTTTTGTGGTTATGCTCATATCCTTACCTTAATGGTTATTATCATCGTGCTTTTTGCTAGGTTCTGAAACAGATTGCGATTTACCTTTTAACTCTTCTTCAACTTTCTTAATATATTTCTCCGGGTCTTTTTTAAACTCGGGTATACAGGCAGAACAACAGAAATTGTAGATTTTACCCTTATATTCATAAGTTACTTTTGCCTTTTCGTCTATTTTTTCTCCGGTAACAGGACAGATTTTATTGCCAACGTTTATGGCTTTGGTGCTTTCGTCTTGTGCATAAACTTTGCATTCCGTGAAAACAAAAAACTATTTACTGCTAAACCATAAATCAGTAAAAGAAAAAATAGTTTATTCATTCTATAAATCTCCATTTTTTATTAATAATCTTTACCAACTCCATTGCCCACAAAGGAAAAGATGAAATAGCTACAACCAAAACCCAGTCAAATACGCCAAGGGCTTCTGTTTTAAATATCTTTTGGCAAAACGGAATATAGACAACAGCCATCTGCAGGAAAAATGAAACAAAATTTGCCAGGATAAGTTTCTTATTGGTAAAAATCCCTATTTTGAAAAGCGACTCTGTCGTATTCCTGCAGTTAAATGAATGGAACAACTGGCTGCAGGCGAGAACTATGAAAGCCGCAGTCCTTGCGCGGATAATTCCTTCGTTCTCCACAAATAAAACAAGCGTAAAAGCAAGTAAACTGCAGAATGCAATAAACGCTCCCTGAACAAGCATAAGTATCGCCCTTTGCTTTGTAACAACAGCTTCATTTACCGGCCGCGGCGGTTTCTGCATAATATTGGGGCTAACAGGGTCCACCCCCAAAGCAAGCGCAGGGAGCCCGTCAGTTACAAGATTAACCCAAAGTATATGTATGGGCAGTAACGGCACCGGCAAACCGACCAGGGAAGAAACAAACATGACAAGAATTTCACCTGCGTTGCAGGAAAGAAGATAGTGTATAAATTTCTTTATATTTTCATAAATGCCTCTTCCCTCTTCCACCGCCGAAACTATGGAAGCAAAATTATCATCGGTAATTACCATGTCCGAAACTTCTTTTGTAACATCAGTTCCGGTAATACCCATGGCAACACCTATGTCAGCTTCTTTTACTGCCGGGGCATCATTTACCCCGTCACCTGTCATGGCAACGATTTCATTTCGCGCGCGCCACGCGCGGACAATTCTTAATTTATTCTCCGGAGAAACCCGGGCGTAAACCGGTATTTTTTCAATCTTGCTCCTAAATTCATCTTCATTTAATTTATCAAGCTCTTCCCCGGTTAGAGCAATAGAACCTTCTTCAAAAAAACCCAGTTCTTTTGCTATTGCCACAGCCGTATTTTTATGATCTCCCGTAATCATAACCGTTTTTATGCCGGCAGTCTTACATTCTTCTATTGCTTCTTTAACCTCTGCGCGCGCAGGGTCAATCATGGCAAGTAAACCTGCAAAAATAAGATTACTTTCTATTGTGTCTGCTTCAATTTTCTCATCTGCCGATACATCTCTATAGGCAACAGCCAAAACGCGCATCGCAGAATTTGCTAAATCATTATTCGCTTTTAATATTTTCTGCCTGTCTTCTTCGGAGAGTTGCCTTACATTAGAATCTTGCTCAATAGCAGTACAATTATTAAGCAATATATCCGGTGCGCCTTTTACAAAAGCAACTACTTTCCCGTTATTATGGTTACGGATAACAGTCATTTTTTTTCTTTCAGAATCAAAAGGTATTTCATCCAAAAATTTAAATTCTTTTTCAAGCTCTTCTTTCAAGATACCGGCTTTCGCAGCGCAAGTTAAAAGTGAACCTTCGGTAGGGTCGCCGATTATTTTGTAGCCCGTACTATTTTTTACTAATGTGGCCGAATTGCATAATACACTTAATTTTAAAACTTTGATCAAATCGGGGTGTTGCGAAGGATTTATTCCTTTTTCATCGGAAAAAAATTTACCGTCAGGTTCATATCCTATGCCGGTTACTTTAAAAAGTACATTTGCGGCAAATACCGCCTGCACCGTCATTTCATTCTTGGTCAAAGTGCCGGTTTTATCCGAACAAATGACAGTGGCGCAGCCGAGTGTTTCAACTGAAGGTAACTTCCTGATAAGCGCGTGGCGTTTTACCATCCTCTGCACGCCTGAAGCCAAAGCAATAGTTACAACAGCAGGAAGCCCTTCCGGAATTGCGGCAACAGCAAGGCTTACTGCGGTTAAAAACATATCCAGAATTTTTCCGCCGCGAATAATACCTAATATAAATACGACAGCAACAAGCGCGAAACAAAGATAAACTATCCATTTACCGAAAGCTTCCAGCTTTTTTTGCAAAGGTGTTGTTTCCTGTTCAATTGACTGCACCATAGCCGCAATTTTACCTAATTCCGTACGCATGCCTGTTTCGGCAACAAGCGCCCGCGCTTTACCTGAAGTAACTGATGTCCCCATATAAACCATATTTGCCCTGTCAGCCAGAGGAATTTCCTTTTCTTCCAAAGCATGCAGCGTCTTTGCAACCGGAGTTGATTCGCCCGTAAGGCTTGCCTCTGCCACGCTAAAATTTGAAGTATGCCAGATGACCCTTGAATCTACAGGGACATTGTCTCCTGCTTCAAGCTCAATTAAATCTCCAGGCACAAGCGAAAGAGATGAGACAATCTGATGCTCTTTGTTTCGGATGACTTTTGAGGAAGGTGAAGATAATTTTTTTAAGGCGGCAAGAGATTTTTCAGCGCGGTATTCCTGAATAAAACCTAAAATTGCATTTAATATTACAATTGCAATTATCGCGAGAGCATCT
>JAQTUC010000141.1 GCA_028710385.1 Candidatus Omnitrophota bacterium | reverse complement strand
CTTTCAACCGCGATAGTTGAGTCCGGCATAGATATACCTTCGGCAAATACCATAATTATAAGCGACGCGCACACCTTCGGCCTTGCTGATTTGCATCAGCTGCGCGGCCGCGTAGGGAGGTTTAACGTGCAGGCTTTTGCCTATATGGTTGTGCCAAATGTCACATCCATTTCTACGGAAAGCAGGCAGCGGCTTGAAATGATTGAGCAGTATTCGCACTTAGGCAGCGGCTTTGAAGTGGCTATGAGCGATTTGGAGCTGCGCGGCGCAGGAAACATTTTGGGAAAAGAGCAGCATGGTTTTGTCTGGATGGTCGGCTTTGATTTATATTGCCGTATTTTAAAGAAAGAGATAGAATATTTAAAAGAAGCGTTTAAAATGGAAGTAGGTTGAGGGGGCTTAAGGAATTAATGAAAAAAATATTTTTAATAATTATAATGTTGGGTTTGTTTGTTTGTGCTTCCGGCGCGGAAGAAGTCACTAAAATTGTAGCCAAGGTAAACAACGAGGTTATTACCGCAAAAGACCTTGATGACTACTACAAAGTGCTTGCCTATAAAACACCCGGCATTGTAGGGGCAAATTCCGGCGCTGCCAAAGAGAAGGAAGACGCCCTTGGTAAATTAATAGAAGACAGGTTGATACTCGCAGAGGCAAAGAAAAAAGAATTACAGATACCTTCTTATTTTGTCAACGGACAGCTCAGCAAGATGATTGAATCATACCCATCAAGGGAAGATTTTGAAAATTCTCTTCTTGAGCGCGGGCTTACGGTTACTGTCCTTAAGGAAAGGATACTCGGGCAGTTTCTTATGCGCCAGGTAATAGATATTTACGTAAGCAGCTATATTTCTGTTTCCCCGCAGGAAGTGAACAAATATTACGAAGAGCACAAGGCGGAAATGAATTCTCCTGAAAGGTATTCCCTCTGGATAAGCCAGAGCAAGGACAAGAATAAAATAGTAGAAATAGCCAAGACAATAAGAGAAAAAGGAATAATTGCGGCTGAAACCGAATATTCAGACAGCCTGGTAAAACTTGAAGCAAGCATGTCGGAGCTTAAGGATGAAGTGGCGCAAATGGTAAGAGGCCTTAAGGAGGGAGAGCAGTCAGTAAAAACTCTTGAAAATGTTAATTGCCTGGTGTATCTTGAAAAAATAATACCGCCAAAACCGCTTACCCTTGAGGAAGCGCAGGAAAATGTGCGTAACATTATCTGGAACGATAAATTCCGCAAAAGATTTGAAGAGTGGGTGAAACAGCTTAAAGACAAAGCAGTTATTAAAACCTATCTTTAAACCGCCTTTATGCCTAAAAAAATCATAGTTACAACAGGAGACCCCGCCGGCTGCGGCCCTTATATTACTCTTAAGGCAATTGAAGAGTTAAAAGGGCGCGATGCGCAGTTTTTTGTTATCGGTGACAAGCAAATACTTAGCCGTTTTGGTTTTTATAAAAAATCCGGAAAACAAGTAAACTTAATCGCTTTATCAACGCCCGGAATAAATAAAATTAAGCCAGGATATGTTTCAAAGGTTTCGGGGCTTGCAAGCATAAGTTATATTGACTGCGCCCTTAAAACAATGGAGGAGCGCGGTATAAAACGGCTCGTGACTGCTCCGTTGTCAAAGGAAGCGGTTCAATTGAATTTGCCTGATTTTAAGGGGCATAGCGAATATCTGGCTGATTATTTTAAATGCAAAATAGAGATGATGATGGTTTCGCCAAAACTTAAGACGGTTTTATTTACGAGGCACATTCCCTTTGGAAAAGTGCCTCGTTATATAACCGAAAGCAATCTTAACCGGACTTTTGAGCTGGTTTTTGAATCCTTAAAAAATATCTTTAAAATAAAAAATCCAAAAATTGCTGTTGCGTCTTTAAACCCGCACGCAGGAAGAGAAACTTTCCTCGGAAGCGAAGAAAAAATTATCTGTAAGGCCATATCGGGTTTTGCCGGTAATTTTTACGGGCCGTACCCTTCAGACAGCCTTTTTACGGAAACTGCAATAAAAAAACATGACTGCATAATTGCCCTTTACCACGACCAGGGAATGATTCCTTTTAAACTCCTGTCAATGAAAACAGGAGTTAACTTTACGCCCGGCCTTCCGATTATAAGGACTTCCCCGGCGCACGGCATAGCAGCCGATATTATGCGCGCGGGAGGAAAGCCTTTTGTATCCACAATGGTTGAAGCTATTAAACTTGCCTTACGGCTATCAATATGAAACAGTCGCATTCTTTAGGCCAGGTATTTCTGACCGATAAAAATTACGTCCGGAAAATAATCAATTCCCTTGATATAAATAATGCGGCTGTTCTTGAAATAGGCTCAGGCCCGGGAGAGATAAGCGCGCAAATTGTTGAGAAATGTAAATTCTTATATTGCGTTGAGCTTGACCCGCGTTTCATAACTGTTCTGGAAACAAAATTCCGGAATAAAGATAACGTTAAAATTATGCACTACGATATACTTAAGTTTCCTGTTTCTAAATTAGGTAGCAAAGTTGTTGTTTTCGGGAATGTGCCGTATCAGATAAGCAATTCTCTCATCGACTATTTTGTTGAAAATAGGTCAGCCATAAAAAAGGCCTATCTTACTTTTCAGAAAGAATTTGTGGATAAATTGATTGCAAAGCCCGGCAGCAAAGATTATGGATTCTTAAGCTGCTATGTGCAGTATTATGCAGGTATAAAAAAATTTTTTGATATTCCCAAGGGCGCTTTTACGCCGATACCCAAAGTAAATTCTTCTTTTATGGCGTTGGAATTCTACGACGAGCCGCCGGAGAAAGCACAGGATGAAAATCTGCTTTTTACGGTAATACGCGAAGCATTTTCCCAGCGCCGGAAAAAAATTGCCAATTCGCTTGCAAAATTCATTGCCGCAGAGGATTTATTTTCTTATTTGGGGATAAATCCTGACCTGCGCGCGGAAAATATCTCGCTTAGACAATATGTAAGCGTGGCCAATAGAATTTTCAGGAACAAATCGCAGAAATAACCGCATTACTGGATTTACGGATATTAAATGATATAATTTTTAACAATGGAGAGGAATTTATGCTAAAACGTATCTACTACCACGACACAGACTGCGGCGGAGTTGTTTATTACGCAAATTACCTTAAATATCTTGAAGAGGCGCGCACCGAATATATGGAAAGCCGCGGGCTTATCTTAAAAGAACTCGCGGAAAAAGGTTTTTTATTTGTCGTAAGGCGCGTTGATATTGAATATAAGTCTCCTGCGCATTACGGCGACACTCTTGAGATATCCTCAAAATTAAGCAAGATAAAGAATGTTTCTGTTGAATTCTTGCAGGAAATAAAGCGGGACAGCCAGCTTTGCGTTTCTGCGACAACTATACTTGTCTGTATTGATAAAAACTTCCGGCCCTGCGCAATGTGCGAGGAATTAATCAATAAATTTCAAAATGAGATATAAAATTTTTAATAAAACAAAGAATGCTTACATTGCGCTTGACGGAACAGAAGCC
>JAQTUC010000026.1 GCA_028710385.1 Candidatus Omnitrophota bacterium | reverse complement strand
AATTTATATTTTCTATATCTATTTCAATCCCCAGTATTTTCCGGGAAATTTTCTGATCAGACAACGAAAGCTTTTCGGAGTAATTAAGAAGCCGCTGATAATAATCAACGTCCAGGGCGCTTTCAAGATAAAAGGTAGAATTTCTTTCCTTGAATTTGTCTTTTACTTTTAAGAGCGGCTGTTTGTAAGCTGTTTCATCAAGCAGGAGTATCACTTCTTCAATGTTATGGCAGGAAATAATCTTTTCAAAATTAATATCAAAAACAACTTTTTCTCCCAGAAGATAATCGCTTACCGCAACTTCCATTTTTTTATGCCAGACCCTAAGCGCAAATTTAAGCTCGTTTATTTCAAAGCGCTGCATCATGAGAGAAACAAAGTTTTTTTCCGTATTTGTGGGAAGCATTTCATAAACTTTCTTATAAATATGCACGTCATCCAACGCCAGTTGCTTTTCCAAAGCTTCAAGGCTAAGCCCGCCGATAGCGGCTTCAGCAATTGTTTTATACGGAGTATTTTTCAGAAGATCAAAAAGTTCATAAACGTCGGCCGCTTCAACAAGGCGCTTCAGATAAGCTTCATCAAGAAGATAAGACAGCATTGCGCGGATTTTAGCGTTGGCGAAGGAATATTTGGTAAGATCCAGCATATTTTTATTTTGATTTGCCTTACGTTTACGCCTTTGCGGCTCTAAGTTAAAGGGCAACCGGCCAAAAGCGCAACCCGGTTAACGTGAATTTATTAATTGCGAAAAAAGAGTCTTTGCGATAGCAGGAATGTCTTTTTCCCGTGACTTGCGTAAACGGGTATTCTCCTCTTGCGTTTCCTTAAGTATCCTTTCTTTTTCGGCAAGGAATTGTTTTTCCGCAGCCTCCTGCTTCTCGGCCGATAAAAGCTTAAGGTCTGCCTGGGCATTATCAAGATATGCCTTGGCTGCGGCCTTTGCATCAGCAATTATTTTCTCGGCTTCAAGTTTGGTTTTCTCAATTATCTTGCGGGCCTCTTCTTCTTCTTTAAGGATTTCGTTAACAATTTCCTTCATATGCTTACCTCTAACGAGCACATTATTTTTTCAAGTGCTACCGGCACGCAGAAAAAATAATAATGCGAATTAGACCCAGCACTAATTTTCTATCAATGCAGGGCCAATAAAACATTATAAATATTAAACTTTTATCCCCAACCCAACCTAAAAATGAAAATTAATCCTGGGTAAATTCAGCCTAACATTTTTTCTACATATTCTCTTAAAAAAATGTTGGCTTTATTTATTCTACCGACAATAAAAATAAAAGCAAGCTGATTATAAACGGATAAATGGAAGCTGGGACGCTGTTTTATTGCGTATGCTCCCCTTACAGAAAGCTTTAATTGCCGAAGAGGTATGGAAAACAAAAAAACAAAGGCGGGAATATTACTGCGCGTACAGATTATTATAGGTTGCCAGCGACAACCTGGCTATAAATCTCTTTGCCTTGCTGTAATCCTTAACTTTTTTGGTAAAAACACATATAAGGTAATCGCCATTGGGAGAAAAAATAATTCCTGCGTCGTGCACAACGCCGCGCTCAAGCCCTGTTTTGTGGGCAATTTTTGTATTTTTTGGAAGATACCGCGGAATACGGTCATTGATTTTTTGCTTGCTCAAAAACGAAAGCATCATTTCGGAAGAATCCTTGTCAACGAGCTCGCCTTTATATATTTCCTCAAGGAGGAAAACCACATCGGACACGCTTGTGTAATTTTCAACTCCGCGCTTCCTTCCTGAAAAATCCATCATTTTGCGTTTAAGGACGGTTCTGTTCAGGCCAAGCTCTTTAAATCCTTTATTGAGATAATCATATCCTAAAATACCTATTATCTTATTGGTCGCGGTATTGTCGCTGTTTGCAATCATTATTTCTATAATTTCCTTAAAAGTCAACATTACGGGAACGGGCATTGTTTTTATTATGCCGGAGCCGCCGGCAATATCTTTTGCTGAAATTTTAAATTTCCGGGAAAGAGAAACCTTCCCCTCTTTAACTGCCTTAAAAGCAACCGCAGCCACAGGAAGCTTTATGACGCTTGCTGCGGGAAACATCTTGTCTTCGTTGCGCGATATTTCGCAGTAAGGCTTTTCTATATTTTTAATTACATAGGAATATTCCCCTTTAAAATTTTTTGAAATAACCTTTACCTTATCTTCAAGGCGCTGGAATGCTTTATACGTCTGCGCGTAGGAAACTGTTTCTGTGTATATAAAATAAAGGCAAAACGAAACTATAAAAACAAACGAAACAAAACCAAGCAGGAAACGTTTCCTTTTAAACATCTGTCAAGCCTCCATAATAGAGTGCATTATTTTTTCAAGCCGCACCGGTGCGGAAAAAACGATAGCACGAATTGATACTGAGGATGCGATATATAAGAGCATCAAAATATCCGTTTAAGTCGTGATATTACGCCACAAAGAATCCGGTAGAGATTTTAAGATCCTTGCAGGGCTCTTTGAGCGCCTTGTGCACGCAAAAAGCCGCGAGAGACAAAATCGCTCCCCAGGAAATTACCAGAAAAATCCAGCCAGCTATTGTCATTGGCCCAGCTTTAAATGTTTCTTGTGCGCCTTACGGACAAGTAAAGCTATAATTATAAAAAGCAGAGCAAACCCGGCGCGCGTAGCCACAATATACGGCACATTTTCGCGCGCAACACCTTTTAAGAAAAAAGTTGGCACTGCCTGCTGAAAAAACCAAAACCCCAATATGAAAATTAAAAATGACGGCGTTATGTATTTTATAATAAATTTATAGAAACGCGGTATCCTAAGCTCTGCTCCGTGATGCATTTCGCTCCAGGCTTTGTCTATGCCAAAAATCCACACAAACAATACGCATTCGGCAAGCGCAAAAACCACGAGGAAAAAAGAACCGGCCCAAAAATCTATTTCATCAACAACTCCGCGCGCCAAAAAGAATACAGGGAATTGGCAGATTATAAAGCTTAAGGCTCCGAGAATAGTTACCGCTTTCTTGCGGGTAATGCCCAAATCATCGCTTAAAAAAGCAACTGCCGGCTCTAAAAGCGAAACACTTGAAGTAAGCCCTGCCAGGAACAAAAGGAAAAACCACATAAAAGAAAAAACCATTCCATAATTTATTTTGGAAAAAATAAGCGGCATAGAAACAAAGCTTATATTGAAACTGCCGCTCTGCGCTATTTCCTGCGCTCCATTTAGGCCGAAAAACGCAAAAGCCAGCGGTATTACAATTGAACCGCCCAGAATAACCTCTGCAAATTCATTCAACGAGGAAGCCGTAAGGCCGGATAAAACTATGTCATCGCCTTTGGAAAGATAGCTTGCATACGTTATGACAACGCCTATGCCAACGCTTAAGGTGAAAAAAATCTGTCCGGCCGCTGAAAGCCATATTTTTGCATTTAACAGAGAGCTAAAATCAGGGTTCCAGAGAAAACCAAACCCGTTTGAAATGTTCCAATCCGGGTGTCCGGCAACCGGCGCTCCAAGAGTAATAACTCTTATCGCAATAACAATTGCGAAAACAAAAAGAACGGGAAGAGCAAACTTGCATAATCTTTCAATTCCCCCCTTAATCCCTTTGTATATAATTGTAAAATTTATTATAAAAGTAAGAATAAAAAAAAGATAAGTAACGAGAAAAATGTCTTTTGCCGATATCCCCTGGTACTTGCGCAGGAATTCAACTGCGCCTATCTGGTTGGAAAGGTGCGTGCAGGAGCCATGAAGCGAATAGAAAGCGTATCCGAGAAGCCAGCTTTCTATGTAAATATAATATATAAATATCGCAAGCGGCCCGAATACCCCTATGGCTCCGAAATATTTTGAAACGCGGTTTTTCCAGAGCCTGTTAAAAATCAAAGGCGCTGTCCCGTGGCCGAATAACCCGCCGTATCTGCCTATTGCCCATTCAATCCACATAAGCGGTATTCCCAAAAGAAAAAGAGAAATAAAATAAGGTATCATAAATGCGCCGCCGCCGTTTTGAGCTGCCTGGGAAGGAAATCTTAGAAAATTTCCAAGGCCAACAGCAGAACCTGCCACCGCAAGAATAATCCCGATTTTAGAACCCCATTTCTGGCGCATATTTTAAAAACTAATTTAGAAAATTTTACCTTGCCCCTTCCTGCTCGTAATTTACGGCGCGTATAGGGTAAGGGATAATTATGTTTTCGGCATTGTAGCGCTCATGCAGCATTTTTATGAATTCGTGCTTAACTAAATACTGATCCGCAAATTCTTGTGCGCGTAAAATAACTGTAAAATTTATACTGAAATCTGCGAAAGCATTATAGCGGATAAAAGGCTCAAACTCGGGTACTGCGCCGGGAGTTTCTTTCATTATTTTCCTTGCCACATCAATGGTAACACGTTCTACTTTTTTTAAATCGCTTTTATAGTGCACGCCCAAGTTAACCAATACTGCCATTTCTTTTTCGGGAAGATAATAATTTACTATTATCGCCTGGACAAGTTTGCTGTTCGGAACCAAAACCATATTATTCGGCAGCATTTTTATTTTGGTAAAACGCCAGTTGATGTCAACGACGTAGCCTTCTTCTCCGGTTTCAAGCTTTACGCAATCCCCTATTTTTATCTGCCGCGCCATAAGTATATGAAACCCCGCAAAAAGGTTTGAAAGCGTATCCTGAAGGGCAAGAGCGACAGCAAGGCCTCCGACGCCAAGCGTAGCCAGTATAGGTGTTATGGAAACGCAAAGAGTGTTAAGTATTACAAGTATCCCTACGGCAAGAACAATAATTCTGCTTATATTTTTGGTAAGAGACGTTCCCGGCAAAACCCCTTCAATCCTTCGCGAATAAACCGCAACCAGGCCGGCTGCGATATTTGCGAGCACAAGAGTCACGGAAAACATTCCGAGTACCAGCAGAATTTTTCCGGAGATATTTGTCACATTCGGCGGAAGGCTTGAAACTTCAAACGCAAAATACATTCCCAGCATTATAGACCAGATAATAAAAGGGGCTTTTATTGAATCAAGGATTATGTCGTCAAGCTGAGATTTTGTTTTTTGAGCCCATTTTGTTACCCTGATAAATATTATTTTTCGCAGAATATAACCTGCCAGCAAAACAACAATAAAAACAACAACAGGTATCAACGCTTTTACCAGCTGGGGCAGAGCGTTAATTAGTTTTTCCATATAAACTCCGTAAAATGAAGAAACCGCCGTCTGAAATAATATCCGAGTGGCGGTTTATATCTGTGAAAAAGTTGAAAAAATCAGTCATATCTTCAAGTTTTTCTTATTTTTTTGGCTAAAACAGCAATAATATTTAATTATAAAATGAGTTCCCAAAAATGCAAGCCAATTTAAAGGAAAAACATAAAGGGAAGGCTTCAACGCCTTCCCTTTATACAGAAACAGCGCAGAATATTTTACTGTGATTTTTTGGTAAATATCATTTTGACTACCTTGACTATCTTGGTTTTAAGCGCAACGAAAGCCACCAAAGCCGCGCAAACCATAACCAGCAGAAAAAGCAGGCCTATTGAATTCTTAAGCAATCCGGAAACAAACGCGGCAAAATGCTGCTTTGTTTCCTTAATGCTTTCCTGAATCATCAGCTTCCAGGAAACTTCATAGAGATTTATCGTAATCGTAGATACGGAAATAAGATTGTCATACTGGGCAATCCTGTTTCTTATGTCTCCCATGCGTTTAGCAATCGGAGTCAACTGCGACTCAAGCCTTACTGCCTGCTGAATGTCTGTTTTCTTTTCTTTAAGCTTTTCAGCTATTTTATCGTAAACGGTCTTGATTGTGTTAAGCTCTGAGACAAGGGCATTGTAATCCTGTGATATATCTACGCTGCTGATACTGAATCTTTTAACCTGCCCGAGCTTTCTTACGCTAGCGATTGTTTCTTCAAATTTTTCCTTTGGCACACGCAATATAATCTGCGCGCTAACCTTGCCGCTCGTTGATTCGTTAAAGTTAGCTGAAGCAAGATAGCCGTTATTGCCTTTTCCAATTTTTACTATTTCATCGTAGACTTTCTGGATGTTTTCCACTTCCAGCGTTGCCTCGGCATTACGGATTAATTTATCCTCTTTGCCTGTGGCTGGAAGATAAGGCTCAACTATAACAATAGGGCCTTCCGGCGCCGCGCCTTCAATAGCTTCAACAGAAAGAGGCTTGTCGTAATAATACCCTCCTCTGCCTTCAACGCTTTGCCATGTAACAGAAGAATTGTCTGTCGTTGTTATCCACCTCGTATCACCTGAAGATTTAAATCTTTCCGAATTATTTTGACTCTGCTTTCCGGAAACCAATGCCGGAGAATATTGCTCGCCAATTCCATCGGCTGACGCACTTAATTTTCCGAGCGAAAGAGCGCCAATCGCTCGCTCATATTGCTTTTTTCCGGAAAGCTCAAACGCTGCGTCATGCATTCTTCCCTGCGTTGAATGCTGGATATGCCCCACAAACATAAACATCAAAAGGATAGCCAAAGCCCCGGAACTGATACCGAATATCAGTTTTTTGTTCTTCATTTTAGCCACCCCCTTATATTTTTCTCCCAGAAAATTAAACTTTATGCGTTGTTCCAAATCCGGAGATAATTCTTCTTCTTTATATTTATCCAGGGCAGAAGAGAGTTTACGCAAATTTTCACAGTACTTCCTGCAGAAAATACATTTTTTAAGATGCTCTTCCACCAGATTTTTTTCTTTTTCGTTAGCTTCGCCGTCCAGATAAGCAGAAATTAATTTTTTTATTTTTGAATGGAAAAATATCATCGTAATTCCTCCATATAAGGCAGAAGTTCCCTGCGCAAAGCTTCTTTCGCCCTGAAAATACGGATTTTTACCTTGCCTAAGGAACAATTCAAAATGTTAGCTATCTCTTCATAACTTAGGTTGTGATATTGTTTTAAGACGATTGCTTCCTTAAATTCAAAAGGCAGTTTATCTATGGCTTTTTTAACGTAAGCGGCAACATCGTTTTTCTCAGCTTCTGAGTCAGGCATAAAGCGCGTATCAGGCACGTCCAATTCTTCATATGAGCCGGAAGACTTGTCTTTTTTCTGCCAAAAAAAGAAAACTTTTTTTCTTCTTCTTATTCTGTCAATCGCGACATTGTGCGCTATGGTATAAATCCAGGTTGAAAATTTTGCAACAGGCTCGTATGCATTTCTTCGCAAAGTTAATATGTAAAACACTTCGCTAACCACATCTTCGGCGTCTGCAAAACTTGATAAAAGCTTAAAAGCATAATTTAGTATTGGTTTCTTGTATCTTTGAAAAATCTCTTCAAGCGCAGTAATATCGCCGGCTTTATATTGCATCATAATGTCCTCGTCTTTTCTCATATCCTTCATAGTGTTTAACGCTTAAAGGGAGTAAAAAGTTACAGTTATTTTTTAAAAAATTTGCGGTTATACCTGCCTAAATCGCCCCAAAATCAGGCTTTTTCGGATAAAAACGTTTTCATGTCAGACGGCAAATCAAGCCTGAAATTAAGCTTTTTGCCGGTTGTCGGGTGGATAAAACTTATAAAGCAGGCGTGCAGCGCAAGGCGCCTGAAATTTACCCTAAAGTCCCTGCCGAACGCGTATTTTCTTTCGCCAAGTATAGGGCAGCCCGCATCCGCAAGCTGGATGCGCAATTGGTTCGTCCTTCCTGTTAAAGGCTCAAGTTCAACTACGCTATAGTTATTGCGCTCCGAGAGAACGTAAAATCCGGATTTTGCTTTCTTTGGTTTTTCTCCGAATCGTTTGCCTTCTTTATCAATAACATATCCGGAAAGCATTCCTCTCCTTTGCTTAAGCCTTCCCCTCACAAAAGCAATGTATTTCTTTTTAACAATGCCCTGCCTGAACTCATTCATTATGCGCTCCTGAATATTTCTTGATTTGGCATAGATTATAAGGCCGGTGGTTTCTCTATCAAGCCTGTGGCAGGGATATACCGGTTTTTTAAGTTTTTCTTCAAGAAGGCTGGTTAAGGTGTATTTTTCTTTTTTTGGCGAAGGCAGAGTCAGGATTTTTGCCTGCTTTTCAAGGACAACAATATACTCATCCTCAAAAATAATCCTGAATGGTTCTTTCATATATTCTGATTTCAATTACAAATAGCAACCAGGCATATATTCTATCCGGCATCTGAAATCTACCATCTGCTATCTGTCATGCTATGCATATATTTTTGAAACAACTCCCTGTTGTATCAGCGATTTCTTTTTCGTAAGATTCCTCTCTTGTAAGCACCTGCCTTGTTTTTGTCCCGTAGCGGTAAATTGTAATGCCTTTAAGTTTAAGGTCGTATGCGGTAAGATAAATTTTTTCAACGTCTTCAAGCGTTGCACTTTCAGGAAGATTTATTGTTTTTGAAACCGCGTTATCCGTATATTCCTGGAAAGCCGCCTGAATTCTTAAATGGTCAATGGGGTTCATGTCAAACGCCGTTACAAAAGTCTTTTTTAGCACAGGAGGAATACCTTTTACGTTTTTAAGCGTAGCTTCGCCCTTAAGCGCGTCCATTAGGCCTCTTGAGTAAAGCCCTTCTTCCCTTATTACTTCTTCAAGCAAAGGATTAACTTCAAAAAGACGGGTACCTTCCAAAACATTCCTGCTGTAGCTTAAGGCAAAAACAGGCTCAATACCGGAAGAACAGTTCCCGATAATACTTATTGTCCCTGTAGGCGCTATGCTGTTTAATGTGGTGTTTCTTAAACGTAAATTATTTTTTACGTAGATGGAATATTTGTAATTCTTAAAAACGCCCCGCTCTCTTGCAAGCGCTAAAGAGGCTTCCATGGAACATTTACGGATAAAACGCATAAGCTGCCTGGCGAATTTAACCGCTTCTTTTGAATTATAAGGTATGCGTAGTTTTATAAGCATATCGGCAAAACCCATAACTCCAAGCCCGATTTTTCTGTTTGCTTTTGTGATTGCTTCAATTTCTTTTAAAGGGTAATTGTTAATCTCAATGACATCATCAAGGAAGCGCACTCCAAGCTTTACTGTTTCTTCTATCGCACGCCAGATGACTTTTTTATTCTTTACAAATCTGGAAAGATTAAGCGAGGCAAGATTGCAGCTTTCATACGGCAGAAGCGGTATCTCTCCGCAGGGATTAGTCGCCTCAATGCTGCCTAAAGCGCGCAAGGGATGCTCCTTGTTTATCCGGTCAAGGAATATCAATCCCGGGTCGGCATATTTATACGCGCATAAAGTAATGAGAGAAAAAAGCGTTTTTGCTTTTATTCTTTTTTCTGCAATTCCTGTTCTCGGATTTATAAGGCCGATATAGCCGTTAGCGCGCAACGCCTTTATAAAATTATCCGTCATGCCTACGGAAATATTAAAATTCTCCAAAACACCCTCTTTTAATTTTGCCTCAACGAATTCAACTATATCAGGATGGTCAACTCTTAAAACCCCCATGTTTGCGCCGCGCCGCCGGCCCCCTTGCATAACAACATCGGTTGCTTTATCAAAAATCTGCATAAAAGAAACAGGGCCTGAAGCCTGGCCTTTGGTTGATAAAACCAAATCCCCCTTTGGCCTGATTTTAGAAAAACCAAAACCGGTCCCTCCTCCTGTTTGATGTATAAGCGCCATCGCTTTTAATGACCCGAAAATTTGACTCATTGAATCATCCACGGGAAGAACAAAACAAGCTGAAAGCTGGCCCAATTTTGTGCCTGCATTCATAAGCGTGGGCGAATTAGGAAGGAACTCAAGGGATGACATTTTCTCATAGAATCTATCGGCAAAATAACTTTCTTTTCTCGGTGAAAAGTTTCTTTCTGCCTTTGCAACATGGCTGCATACTCTTCTAAACATTGAAGCAGGCGTCTCAACCACACGCCTATTCTCATCGCGCAGCAGATAGCGCTTGCTTAAAACACTTATGGCGTTAAGCGACAATTTAAAACCGTCTTTTATGCCTAATTTTTCTTTGGCAACCCTTATGTCCTGGCGGTAATTGCGGTAAAGTATATAAGCTTTTGCAACCTGAGGGTAACCCGCTTTCATCAGGGTTTCTTCAACTGTATCCTGAATATATTCAATAGGTATGGCTTGTTTTTCGTATTTTTTGATTGCGGCAAGCGCGCGCGGAAGAGTTATTTTAACCATACGCGCGGCCTCGCTTCCCCCAAGAATTTCCTGGCCGGCTTTTAATATGGCATTGTAAATTTTAACATAATTAAATTGCTCAAATTTTCCGTCGCGTTTTACAACTTTCATGAGTTTAGCGTTAAGGTATTTTTATAAAAATTCCAAGAATCGCTCCCAGTGAATTAGCTAAAATATCAAGCAACTCAAAAGTCCTGTAGGGCAGAAAATATTGGGCGCACTCAAGAATTGCTCCCAACAGAAAACAATATATGAATGCTTTAAAATAGAACTTCCCTTTGAAACTTAACCGAAAAGTATTGATAGCCAGGAATGCAAGTATTATGTAGATCAAAAAATGCGTTATCTTGTCATAAAAAGGGATAAACTCAACGCCCTTTGCATCTACTGGGATAACCGACATAACAATAATAAAAATGGTATACGTATACAGGATAGGAAACGAAAACAGCTTGCGCATCAGACTAGACTGCTTTTCTTCGCAGAGAGTTTATCTTTGAGAGGAGAAAATTTTCCAGGTATTCAGTCATCACAGGCTTGGCGATAAAACCATCTGCGCCGAGTTTTTTTGCCTCAACAATATTTTCATCATTATCGTAGGCGCTGACTATTATAACCGGCAGTTTTGGCTGTTCCTGTTTTATTTTCTTAAGCATGGGAAAACTTTTCTCGCCTTTAAGCAGAATATCAAGCAGCACCAGGTTATAATCGGATACATTTTTGGAAAGTGCGGACGGTAAATCATAGGCTACGTCAATTTCAAACCCTTTGCGCGTTAAAAACCTTGCTATGGCGTCTGCAGTTTCCTTTTCGTCTTCAACCATCAAAATTCTGTCCATATCAGCCTCCGTTAAATAGTTTGTTTTAGTTTATAAAAATAAAGCTTACAACCTCGCATCTTCCTCGGGTTTTTTCATGCGCTGCCTTATCTCTTCAAGCTTATTTATTATCGCGCGTATTTCAACCGGGCCGGTTGCCGAACTTATCACTATCTGTTTTGTCCGTTTGCCTACGGTTATCCTTAATCTTTCTCCGTCTGAATCAATAAAATCCTTATCTACCACATACTCATTTTTAAACTGGAAAATGTCTGCCTTAAGTATAAAATCAGCCAAAGCGTTAAGCTCCGACTCGGAGAGTTTTGCGTTATAAACCTTGCGCTTATCATAATAATCCTTTTCATGGACTATCACATCGCCTCTGTTCGTTATAAGGATATCGTAATCCTGCGTTAATGAATATTTTTTAACGGAATAGAATATACTTATTTCCGGCACAGGCTCATAATACGGCTGGTAATTACCTGAATATACTTTTGGTTCATTAGGTTCGGCGGATAAAAACTGCGCGCAGACAAACGAAAAACACAGCAAGAAAGCGGAAAGAATATAAATTTTTTTTATACGCATCTTTTATTTATTTTATACGCGAATTAAACATTGTCAAGTTACCTCACGAATACGCCCTGCCTATCAATTATTTCTTCGCGCTGTAACTTTCCAACAATTCTATAATATCCTTATCGCCTTTTTTGGTGGCTGTGCATAAAGGAGCGCATCCATTTTTATCGGCGATATTAACATCTGCCCCTTTTTTTAAGAATAACTCAACCATTCTGTAATAACCTTTTTGCGCTGCCAGGTTCAATGGAGTTATGCCTCCGTTGCTCACAGCATTTATATCCGCGCCTTTTTTTAATAACAATTCAGCTATTTCGTAATGCCCCGCATACGCGCTAAGGCCTGCCGGTTTTTTACCTTTTTTTAAGAAAGCGCGCCCGGAACGAAACAGGCTGTCGCTGGGAACGGTTAGGTGTAAGGGAGTCAAGCCGTTATTGTCTTTCGCGTTGACAGGCGCTTCGTATTTTATAAGCATTTTGGACATATTGTAAGAACCTTCCTGCGCAGCCCAATGCAGCACAGTCTTTCCTGACTTATCTCTAACTTTTATATCTGCGCCGTTTTTCAATAAACTTTCTGCTACCTGATAATTCCTGGAAGCTACGCATAACTGCAACGGAGTATGACCGGCATCGTCTTTAGCGTTTATGTCAGCCCCTTTTCTTATCAATACTTCAACTGCCTCGCTGCCTCCATCACGCCGCCTCGCAACTGCGTGAAGCGGAGAATCACCATAAGCGTCATAATTCATAAATTCTGCTCTGAAATTATTTCTTGCGTTAACGTCTGCGCCATAGCTTGTAAATAGTTCAGCTATTTTCGCCATATCCTGAGCGCGGCCTCTCAAAAGAAAGCGATGGAACAACGCATTAAGCTCAACTTGATTTTTAGTTTTTGTATACGACCCATGCTTTAAAAACAGTTCCGCAATCTCTACCGGGCCGCAAACAGACAACTCAAACGGTGTATGGCCGGTTACAGACTCTACGTTTACCTTAGCGCCCTTTTCAAGCAAGAGTTTCACCAGCGCCTCATTTCTCGACAACACTGCTCCATACAAAGGAGTGAACCCGTCACTATTTTTTGCGTTCACATCAGCTCCCTGTTCTATCAATAAGCGCGCTGCCTCAAGGTGGCCGCTATCAGCTGCCAGAAACAGCGGGGTGAAACCATACCGACTTGTGGCATTTACATTTTCTCTCTTATTTAAATGCTGCCTTACCCTCTCCAAATCTCCTTTCCATGCAGCTTTATGCAACGATCCTGGGGTTCCATAATAATCCGGCCCCGGCCCCGGAGCTAACTCAAACATACACCTACAGTTATCATCATACTTTTCAATAACAACTGCCGGCGCTGGAGGATCGTAATAAACCTTCTCCTTTTGCTTAAGATAAACAGTTAAATTAACCGGGTCAGAATATCCCTCTTTTAATTCAGGCACGGAAATATTGCCAAGGTTCATTTTACGAAGTTCGTCTATGACGCTGTCTATGTCTTTGCGGCCGGTAACCTGAACCATGATTGTATGCTCGCAATAGCCATCAGCTGTGCAGTTTAAAGAACCTCCTACAATGGGGCGATTTAATTGCGCACGGATATTATCCAAAAACTGAGTATCTCTATCCGGCATGTCAACGTCATTGATGGTTACGATAATATCAGAAGCGCTCTTCCTTACAGTGGCTCCTGGCGGAAGTTTTTCTTTTACAAAACCTTTTCCAAGCCCTTGCCCGTAAGCGTTACAAATAACAAAACAGCCGACAAGACAAAAACTCAGTAAAAATACTTTTGCCGCGCTTCTCATAACTTCCGCCTCCTCTTTATTATTCATCGCCTTAATTTGCGCCGGATACAATCTTTTTGTGCAACCTTTCAGCCTGAAGGCAAAAAGCTTCTATTTTCGCATCCATTAAAAGCGGAAAAGGATTGCCGTCAACCTCTATAGACAGAAACGCAAACTCGTGGTTATCTTCGGGGTTTAAGCCATGTTTACCTTCTATCTCCATTTTTGTTTTTAAATTCATATTGCTGCTTAATATCGCCTCAATTATCCTTGAAGGAAGGCACGCGAACGGCCCGACATTTATGACTCCGCAGGCGGAATGCATAATCTCTTTTAACGCCGCCCCCACAACCACAATGGATTCACCGGTTAATTGTTCGCTTATCAGGTGTTTTCCGAAACGGATAATTTCCTCCATGCTAACTGTATCATCGCAGTATAACCCCGAAGCAGACAAGGTTTCTTTTATACCCTTCTCGTATTTATGCTGGAGACGTTGTTTAAAGAAAAACTCAATTTTTCCGCTTACGCTGAAATTAGACTGAATTATTTTTCTCTTAACAAGATAATCAACATAATGCAGCCACTCCAAAACAGGCGCTGTTTTCACAATAAACCCTTTCTCTGCCAGACGCTCAATTATGCTGTTACAGCAAAAATCATCCCTTCTTACATATATTTCACCCATTAACGCAACCACCTTAGCCTGCTCTATGGGATATTTTAACGCTAGGCCTTTAAGCGTATGCGCGGTTTTTTCAAGCTGGCTTTCAAGGTGCCTGCCTTTATTTACCAGGCAATGTAAAATCTTTTTCCATTCCGCGTCAAATACCGTAAGCGCCTTTACCCTGTCTTTAGCCAGGGCTTTAATGGCATTTTTCATATCATACATAACATCTGAAATTATCGCGGCCTTTAAAACAAGCTTATTAAATTTAACGCCCAGGCCGGTATAGCTGTTTTGGGTATCCATAGACCACACAGCAAGATTTTTCATTTTCTGTTTTCTTATCATATTCTTTAAAAATACGTTATATTGTCCGAAACGGCAGTTCCCTCCTGTTGCAGGCATAAAATACACATGAAC
>JAQTUC010000140.1 GCA_028710385.1 Candidatus Omnitrophota bacterium | reverse complement strand
ATATTAAAAACATCCGGATGAGGTTTTTCTATCTCGTCAAAAAGCACAACCGAATAAGGTTTACGCCTGATCTGTTCGGTTAACTGGCCGCCTTCCTCATAGCCGACATAGCCCGGGGGAGCTCCAACGAGCCGCGAAACAGAAAATTTCTCCATATATTCGCTCATATCAATGCGTATAAAATTGTGTTCGCTGTTAAACAAAAACCAGGCAAGGGTTTTAGCCAGCTCGGTCTTGCCGACACCGGTCGGGCCGAGAAATAAAAATGAACCAAGCGGACGGTTCGGGTCGCTTAATCCCGAACGCACGCGCCTTATGCAATTTGAAATAAGCTCAATCGCGTCATCCTGGCCGACTACTCTTTTTTTAAGCTCTTCTTCCATTCTTACAAGCTTGGCAACTTCCTCCTCTATCAAATTAGACACCGGAATGCCTGTCCAGCGGCTAACAACTTCCGCAATGTCCTCCTCATCAACTTCCTCTTTAAGCATTTTTTCTTTTTTCTGAAAAGCCGCCAACCGGTCATTAAGCGCCTCAAGCTCTTTTGTAAGTTTTGGTATCTGGCCGTATCTTATTTCTGCAACTTTATCCAGCTGTGCCTCTTTTTGCAGTTTGTCTGATTTAAGCTTTAGGTTTTCTATTTCTTCCTTAATCTTCCTTATTTTTGTAATCAGCTCTTTTTCCTCCTGCCAGTGTTTTTTAAGCGCGTCAAGCTCTTCATTGAGGCTTTCTATTTCTTTATCTACTTTTTTAAGTTTGTCTTTTACTGCATCCTCTTTTTCTTTTGTAAGCGCCTGTTTTTCAATCTCAAGCTCAACGAGCCTTCTTTCAAGCTTGTCTATCTCTTCAGGCTTGCTGTCTATTTCAATGCGTAATTTAGACGCTGCCTCATCTATCAAGTCTATTGCCTTATCCGGCAAAAACCTTTCGGTTATATACCGGTTTGATAAAACCGCTGCGGAAACTATGGCAGAGTCTTTAAGGCGTATGCCGTGATGCACCTCATATTTTTCTTTTAATCCGCGCAAAATTGAAATAGTCTGCTCAACACTTGGCTCGCCCACATAAACCTGCTGGAACCTTCTCTCAAGAGCTGCGTCTTTTTCTATATATTTGCGGTATTCATCAAGAGTGGTTGCTCCTATACAGCGTAAAGCCCCTTTGCTTAGTGCCGGTTTTAGCATATTGGCGGCGCTCATTGCGCCTTCTGCTGCGCCTGCGCCGACTAAGGTATGCAGTTCATCTATAAAAAGTATTATCTCTCCGTCTTTTTTTTCTATCTCCTTTAAAACCGCTTTAAGCCGCTCTTCAAATTCTCCGCGGAATTTTGCTCCTGCGACAAGGCTGCCCAAATCAAGCGCAACTATTCTTTTTTCCTTAAGCCCTTCCGGAACGTCGCCTGAGCTTATTCTCTGGGCAAGGCCTTCTGCTATTGCGGTTTTGCCAACGCCAGGCTCGCCTATTAAAACAGGGTTATTTTTTGTGCGGCGCGATAAAACCTGAATCACCCGCCTTATTTCCTCATCCCTTCCTATTACCGGGTCAAGCTTTCCTTTTTTCGCCAAATCAGTAAGGTCCCTTCCGAATTTCTCAAGAGCCCTGTAGGTTTCCTCAGCCGAAGGAGACTCTGCTGTGCGCCCGGAGCGAAGCTCTTTTACTATACGTAATATATCATCAATGCCAACGCCCTGCTTATTAAGGTAATTAAACAAAAGCGCGCTCTTTTCTTTGGCTATGCCCAAAGCTAAAGTTTCGGAGCTTATGTATTCATCATTGAAATCTTTTGAATAGTTTTCGGCAGAATTTATAACCTCAACAACCCTTTGCGAAGCATAAACGTCTTTTGCGGTTTTGGCATAGACCTTTGGCTGCGACATAAGAAATTCTTTTATTTTTGCGTTTAAATCATTAACGTCTACGGCCAGCCTTAAAAATATCTGCGAACAAATATCCTGCGGCTGGGCTAACAAAGAATAAAGAATATGCTCCGGCAGCATTGCTTGATGACCGTAGTTTTTTGCAAGAGTTATGCTGTTTGTAAATGCTTCCTGCGCTTTTAGAGTAAATTTGTCTAAATTCATTTTTATACCTTTATATATAATTTAATATTTTTGGTAACGGTTGCTCAAGGGGCGGCTTCCATAAAATATTGACTTGTTTCAAGATTTTTTTAGCACTCTTAATTGCTGTCTGCTAATTTAAACTCAAAAAAAACTAAATTTCGTGGCGCATTTCAAGGATAATTTTAACGCCCTTTATATTCACCCCTTCGTCATCTATAAGGTGCTTCACGATTTTAAGCTTTTTCATGTCTTTATAGGAAAGCAGTTTTTTCTTTTTGCTTTTACCGCGCGGTTTGACTATGCCTTCTCTTAGAATTTCGTGCAGCGTCCAGTAATGCAGATGCAGTAATTCGCACGCGATATTAAGAGGAAATACCGGCTCCTCCGGCGAAATATCAATTTCAAATTGTTTATTCAACTCTTCCCAACGCATAACATAACACCCATTTAGTATATAACATATTTATAGAAAAATGTCAAATTTTTTCTTAAAAATTTTCAAATTATTTCTTAATATTTTTTAAGATAAATTATTGTCGAAAAAGTAAATTGTAAGGCGGCTAAATACCATACCAAGACTTCATGCAAGTTTTAGCAATACCTGGGAAGGAGAAAAAATCAACCTGTTGCGTTATAGCTCCCGGGATATAGCGGATTTTTAAGCGGATTATTCTTTGATTTCTGTCCCACCCCATTCCACAACAGCAAACCCGTTTCTTTTGAATGGCTGCAATGTTTGAGGGGTCACGGTTATATCAGTATCTATTTTCTTAAGAACCATAAAAATCCTTAAAATAGAATCAGGCCTGGGATTTACATTAAGAACAGCCCTTTTGTCATATTCTTCCTTTGTAGCAAAATGAATTAAGTTATATTTATTTTTAATCATTTTCGGCAGCCAATAAACAATAAATTCATTATATTCTTTCGGCGTTAAGCCTAACTCTATAAGCTTATTCTCTAAAAAGATAGCCGCATCAGCGCCCTTAACTACAAATCCCGATGACAAATCATAACGCGCAGAACTATCTTCCCCTTCCCAAAAAAGATAGCTATATTCTTTGCCATCCGGCTGGTTGATAATTGTACCGTCAGGATAAGCAATAACATTCCAGCCGTTATTATATTCCGGATAAGCAACAGTTATATTCCCCCGATAATTTAATTTTATTTCTGTGGACTGTTTTTCTTTTGGATACAAATAAATCACAGGCTTAACGGCATAGACAATATCATCATCTGGGTGGCGCAATGTGCGATAAGGCAAAGCTTCTGCGCCATTGTGGCGGTCAGGGCATAAAAACCCGGTTCTCAAATAGTTTGACACAGCCCAGGATTTAGTCAGAGCTACCCAGCCTGATACAATAAAGAACAGTATTGCCAAAATAAAAATTATTCCTTCAATTTTTTCTATTGAGGACTGAGTTGATATTTTATTCATATTACT
>JAQTUC010000139.1 GCA_028710385.1 Candidatus Omnitrophota bacterium | reverse complement strand
GGTTGAGTCCCAGAAGCTTCCGATTTTCTCAATTGCAGGTGAGCCATATAATGAGCTGCTTGCGAGGATAGCAACGCAGGCAGAAATTGACATTATAATTTTAGGCGGAATGGGCCTAAAATATGACGACTATCTTTTCTTTAAGGATACTTTAAGAGAACACGGAGCGCTGTCCCGTTCAATATTTTTTATCCATACCGCAGCAGACCCCACAGTTGAATGCCTGCTTGTTCCGGACATAAGCCTTGCTGTTGCGGAAGACTTTGCTTTAAAAGGAAAGCGCGTTCTGGTTTTACTCTCTGATATGACAAATTTTTGCGACGCTCTTAAAGAGATATCAATTACAATGGAACAGGTTCCTTCAAACAGAGGGTATCCAGGAGATTTATATTCGCAGCTTGCAAGTCGCTACGAGAAAGCTGTGGATTTTGACACAGCAGGTTCAATTACAATTCTTGCGGTAACCACAATGCCCGGAGATGACGTAACCCATCCTGTTCCCGATAACACAGGCTACATAACAGAGGGCCAGTTTTATCTTAAGGGAGGAGTTATTGAGCCGTTTGGCTCCTTAAGCAGGCTTAAACAGCAGGTAAACGGCAAGACCCGCGATGACCACAGAATAATTATGGATACAATGATTCAGCTTTTTGCGAATTACCGCGAAACTCTTGAGAAGCAGGCAATGGGTTTTCATATGAGCGCGTGGGATAAGAAACTCATTAAATACGGGGTATTGTTTGAAGAAAAAATGATGTCTTTAAAAGTAAATATCCAGCTTGAAGAGGCTCTTAATCTTGGCTGGTCAATTATGAAGGCCTGTTTTTCCCCTGAAGAAACAGGGATAAGAAAAGCGATAATTGAGAAGTATTGGGATAAAGCAAAAACTCTTAGCTGAATATGGCAAAAGTAAAACTAACCAAAGGCGAATTAAAACTACAGCGCGACAATTTACGGCAGTTTGAGCGTTTTTTGCCCACCCTGCAGCTTAAAAAACAGCAGCTGCAAATGGAGATACTTTCTCATTACGGAATTTTGGAAAGAAAAAAACATGAAGAGGAATTAAAAAAGAAAAATCTTGATGGGTTGCTTTCGCTTTTGGGTGAATCAGAAATAAATCTCGGTAAGATGATTGTGATAAAAGATATCCACCGTTCTTATAAAAATATTGCAGGCATTGATATACCTGTATTTGAGTCCTGCGAATTCAGGGAAATTGAATACGATTTATTCGTAACTCCTTTATGGCTTGACTCAGCCATAAGCGCTTTTTGCGAGTTAATTTCTTTAAGAAGCGACATAAGAATTGTTGAGGAAAGCATAGCGATACTAAAACAGGAGCTGCGCATCACAACGCAGCGCGTTAATCTTTTTGAAAAAGTAAAAATTCCCGAGGCAGAGGAAGCAATAAGGCTGATTAAGATTTATATCGGAGACCAGATGGCAAACGCCGTAGGCAGGAGCAAAATGGCAAAAAGAAAAATTGAAGCCTACGCAGAAGCTAATCAATATGTATAGCCAATAAACAGCGATTGCGTCAAACGGTTGCGGTTACGCAGCTCGTCACGGTTTCGTCATACGTAGAACGTAACCGCATGACGAAACGAGTCCCGTTAAAAACTGCGTTTTTAAACGGGACGAGCCTCGCAACCGATTGACGATAAACGAAGCCACAAAAAGTATGATAGTTAAAATGAAAAAAGCGACAATTCTGGTGCAGGATAAAGACGCAAAACAAACCGCGGATGAGTTAAGGCGCCTTGGATTGTTGCACATAGAGCACCACACAGCGCCGCAGGGAAAAGAAATAAGCAGCCTTAAGGATGATTTGGCACTGTGCCGGGAGGCAGAAACTATATTGTCCCTCCCGGAATTTAATAATCACGCAATCGGCCGGAAAAAAATTGAAACCGACTGGAAAATAACCGCAAAGCATATAATTGATATTTATAAACGTATTGACCATTTAAAAACATACAGCCTGCGCCTTTACGCTCAACTTGAGGAATGGCAGGCGTGGGGAGATTTTGACCCGCAAGCCATAAAGGATTTGGCAGCGCAGGGAATTTTTATAAAACTTTACCAGATTCCCGCCGGAGAGCTTAAGAAAATCCCGAAAAATATTACAGTTGTACACATAAAAACCATCAAAGGCGCAGCCTGTGTGGCAACAGTTTCTTTGGACAACGCTGAAATAAGATTTACGGAATTAGCCCTGCCCAATACAGGCATTTCAAAGCTAAAAAATCGGCTTTTTGAGGATAGCCAGGTTTTAACAAGCCTGGTTGAGGAGCTAAAAAGCCTTATTCTATATAAGGAAAGCCTTTTAGAAACAAAGGAAAGCCTTTTAAAGAGCCTTGAATTTGAAGAAGCCGTAAAAGGTATGGGTCAAAGCGAAAATATTATGTTCTTGACAGGATACCTGCCTTACGATAAAACTAATATACTGTTTAAAGCCGCCTCAGATAACAGCTGGGCAATATTTGTACGGGACCCGGATCAGACAGATTGCGTGCCTACGCTTATCTCTAATCCGCGTTGGATATCCATAATAAACCCCGTTTTCAAATTCATAGAAGTTATTCCCGGTTACCGGGAGCTTGATATAAGTTTGCCGTTTTTGATATTTTTCAGTATATTTTTCGGTATTTTAATAGGCGACGCCGGCTATGGCCTGGTTTATGCCTTAATTACTTTTTTACTGCAGGCTAAACTGCGTAAAAAACATAAAACCGCAAGCTTTACGATCTTTTACATATTGAGTTTTTCCGCAGTTATCTGGGGGATACTTACCGGAACGTTCTTCGGCCAGGAATGGGTTTTAAAAGCAGGTTATAAACCGCTTATTCCGGCTTTGGTTGATGAAAAAGGGCTGCAGCGTTTTTGTTTCCTGCTTGGCGCAATACATCTTTCTTTGGCACATGCCTGGCGCGGAATAATTAAAATGCCCTCCTTAAGCGCCTTAGGTGATTTAGGCTGGATGTGCGTTCTCTGGTCGGCATTTTTTATCGCACGGTCTCTTATTCTCGGCGACGCGTTTCCTTCTTTCGGCATCTGGCTGCTTTTATCAGGCATTTTACTGGTGGCTGCTTTTACCAACCCCGGTAAAAATATTTTTAAATCCGCGGAGGAATGGGTTGCCTGGATAATAGGCCTTCCTTTAAGTTTTATGGGTAATTTCGCGGACGTTGTTTCTTATATACGTTTATTCGCCGTTGGCATGGCTGGCGTTGCAATTGCGGATGCGTTTAACTCAATGGCAGCGAGCTTAGGCAGCAGCAATGTTTTTTTAATTATAGCAGCAGCCTTAATTGCGATAATAGGAAACGCCGTAAGTATAGTTTTGGGCCCTGTTTCTGTTTTAGTGCACGGCGTTCGTTTAAATGTCCTTGAATTTTCCGGGCACGCAAGTGTTTCCTGGAGCGGTATAAATTATAAACCGTTAAAGAAATAAATCGGTTACGGCTTAGGTAACGAAACCCGTATCGGTTACGTATGGCGGCGATACCAT
>JAQTUC010000025.1 GCA_028710385.1 Candidatus Omnitrophota bacterium | reverse complement strand
ATCACAATAGTTATATCTGGCTTAAAAGAAACCGAAGAAGCAATAAAAAAATTTTACAAACAGGGTTTCCGCGCTTTTAAAATAAAAATCGGAAAAGATATGGACGCTGATTTTAAAAGAGTGCAGATTGTCAAAAAAACCGCAAAAAATTCAAGGATCTATCTTGATGCTAACCAGGGTTACAACGCAAAAGAAGCGCTTTATTTTTTAAACCTGCTTAAAAAAGCAGGTATTACGCCTGACCTTATAGAGCAACCGGTTAAAAAAGACGACTGGGATGGATTAAAGCAGATTACAAAATCTTCAAAGGTGCCTGTGTGCGCGGACGAGAGCGTTTCTTCCGTAGCCGATTGCATAAAAGCCATAAAAGAAAAAGCAGTTTCAGCCATAAATATAAAACTTATGAAGTCAGGGTTAATTGAGGCCAGAGAAATAGCTTTGCTTGCTGCTCATTCAAACCTTGACTTAATGATAGGAGGGATGCTTGAAAGCTCGCTCGCAATGACAGCGTCGGCGCATTTAGCAGCAGGCCTTGGATTTTTTAAATACATAGACCTTGATACGCCGTTTTTCCTTAAGGAAGGCGCAGGGAACCCTTATCTGAATTCACGCGGCATCTATGATTTGGCGAAAGCAAAAAGCGGCATAGGAATTAACCCTAAATGATAACAGGCGTTTTGCCTATAATTATTTTTCTTTTAGCAATTGAAACTTTGGTGCTTTCTGTATCGGCTCATCCAAAATTTAAAAAATATTTTAAATTTATTCCCGCGGTTTTTTGGATATATTTCCTTCCTATGCTTTCTTCAAGTTTCGGCCTCATTGATTCCAAAAGCCCTGTTTACCAAAACATTTCTTTTTACCTGCTTCCCTCAGCACTTTCGCTTTTATTGCTAAGCAGCGATATAAGGGCTATTTTAAAACTTGAGAAACAGGCCTTGATAATGATGTTTGCGGGAAGCCTTGGCATTATGATAGCAACTCCGCTTGTTTTTTATTTTGTTAAGCAATGGGTGGGCCCTCAAATGTGGTCAGGCTTTGGAGCTCTTTCAGCTTCCTGGACAGGAGGAAGCGCCAATATGATTGCGGCAAAAGAAGCCCTTGGCACGCCGGATAGTGTTTTTACGCCGATGGTTATAGTGGACACAATTGTTCCTTATGCCTGGATGGGGCTTTTGGTTGCGGCTGTAACCTTGCAGCCAGCGTATGATAAATGGAACCGCTCAAAAAGAGAGATTATCAGCGCGTTAAACTGCAATACGGCCGGCCGTGATTGCGAAAAAAATAAAAAAAATAATCCGCAGAAAATAATTTTTATATTCATTATCGCAATTCTTTCGGGAGTGATTTCAATATACGGAGCAAATAAACTTCCGGTTATAAAAAATGTTATTTCAAATTACACCTGGGCGATTATAATTGTTTCTATTCTGGGAATTTTTCTTTCCCTGACGCCGGTAAAGA
Organism: Candidatus Omnitrophota bacterium; assembly: GCA_028710385.1. Taxonomy (GTDB): domain Bacteria; phylum Omnitrophota; class Gorgyraeia; order Duberdicusellales; family 4484-171; genus JAJYOP01. Next base: position 12,983 of record JAQTUC010000025.1, on the reverse strand, counting down.
AACTTGAGGATTATGGAAGCGAGAAAATAGGTTATTTTATACTGTATTTTGTTTTAACTTCAATAGGCGCGCGTTCAAGCATTTCGCATATTAACGCTACCCTTATCCTTATCGCGGCAGGTTTCTTAATAGTTATACTGCATGCAATTATACTGATAGCTGCCGCGCGGATATTTAAAGCTCCTATGTTTTTGGTTGCAACTGCGAGCCAGGCAAATATCGGAGGAGTTGCTTCAGCGCCGGTTGTAGCGGCAATTTATGAGCCGTCGCTTGCTTCAGTTGGATTGCTGCTTGCTGTATTGGGAAATATATTGGGCACGTATCTTGGGATAATAACCGGGCAAATCTGCCATTTTGTCGCATAAATGAGAAAAATTTATCCCGTTAGAAAATATTCTGTGCAAACACCAAAGGAGTTTTGTCGTATGATTAGCCCAGGCCTTAAGAACACGGGGCTTAATGCCCAGCGTAAGTTTTCTAACGGGATTTATTATTTATTTATTCTTTGTTTGTTAGTTGCAAGCGGCTGCTGTAATGTCCGGCAGAGAACCAATTTTGCAGCTCCTGTAATTATACCGGGCATAATAAGAGCAATGAAAACAGCAGGTTTCTGGACGGCTAAAATAGAAAATCCGGATAAAATAATTCTTGATGCCGGAGAAATACAGCAATTTAATCTTAAAACAGAAAGAGAATTAGGCCTTATAGTTGACTTGGTTAAAGCGCCCGAGGTCTATAACGGTAAAAGCATTAAAAACGATTTGGAAAAAGAAATTAAAAGTTTTTCAAAGGGCACATATTATACCGCAAACAGCAAACCTGCCGAGAAAGGTTTCTATGAGATGATAAGGCAGAATATGAATTTATCCGGCATGGAAAATCAGGTTATTGCAAGATACGGGTTTTTAAGCCATTACGATAACCAGAGGCTTCTGCCAACCGAAATGTTGTTAACCAAAGAGCCGGGAGACGTTGAATTTGATGAGCTTCAGAACAGCTCTCTGGATTTAGGAACGCCTCTTATTATTCTTCATGAAACAAAATCAGGCTCCTGGGTGTATACGCAAACGCCTTCAAGCTGCGGCTGGTTTAAAAAAGAAAAAGTAGCCTTATGCAGCGCTGATAAATTTAAGGAATTGTTATCAGGGAAAAATTTTGTTATAGTCACTGCCGGTAAGGCCGATATTTTTCTGGATGAAAAACTAACAAAATATTATGACTATGTCCGAATGGGCGCAAAATTTACCTTTAACGAAACAGCAAACACTTCTGTTTTTGAAATAAATATTCCTTCACGCGATAAGGAAGGGAAATTGTTTACGCAGAAAGCTTACGTTAAAAGAGAAGACGCAAACATAGGATATCTGCCTTATACGCAGAGAAATATTATTGAGCAGGCGTTTAAACTGATAAACAGCCCTTATGGCTGGGGCGGATTAAACGGCGAACAGGACTGCTCAAGTTACATCCAGGAAGTATTTTCAACTGTCGGAATCGCTTTGCCCAGAAATTCTGCGGCACAGGCAAAAACAGGAATACCGCTTGGAGATTTCAAGGGTGGAAGCGATACGGGCGAGAAACTAAAAATAATCAGGCAACAGGCAGTGCCCGGAGCTACAATTTTACAGATGAGAGGGCATATAATTTTATATATAGGTATATACAATAATACTCCTTATGTAATACATGAAACACATGGTTACGGAGAAGTTGTTGATTCGCAGAATATAAGCTGGATTGTAAACCGTGTGATTGTAAGCAACTTGAGCCTTGGCGAAGGCTCAAAAAAAGGTTCTCTTATTTCGCGTATTATAAATATACGCCTGGTTAAGTAACGGTTGCCGTAACGAATAAAAATATGAGCAATGCCAAAGAAGGCTATATCAAAGTTGTTGGCGGAAACGTCTGGTATAAAATAGCAGGCGTAGATAAAGACAAACCTGCTTTAATTATACTTCACGGCGGCCCTGCCGGCTCGCACCTTTACCTTAAACCGCTTGAAGCTCTTGCCGCCACAAGGCCTGTAGTTTTTTACGACCAGCTTGGCTGCGGGCTTTCCGATAAACCAAATAATAAATCTCTCTGGACCATAGAGCGTTTTGCGGAAGAGCTTTTCCAAATCCGCGCAAAGCTTAATCTGAAAAATGTTCATATACTGGGGCATTCCTGGGGAACAATGCTGGCAATTGACCACATGCTTAAGTTTTCGAAAGGCATTATAAGCTTCATTCTTTCAGGGCCCTGCCTTTCCGCAAAAATGTGGGGCCTTGACCAGAGAAAATATCTGCTTGAGCTTCCTTCAAAAATCAAAGAAATAGTTTTAAGAGCTGAAAAAAGCGCAGATTTTTCCTCCAAAGAATACCAGGACGCAATGATGTATTACTATAAGCTTCATGTCTGTAGGCTAGACCCCTGGCCGGAGTGCCTTACGCAGGCTTTTAATGAAATGAATTATGAAATTTATAAATATATGTGGGGGCCCAGCGAATTTACAATTACAGGGACCCTTAAAAACTATGAAAGAATAAACGATTTATACAAAATAAAAATACCTGTATTGTTTACCTGCGGAGAATTTGACGAAGCAACGCCTGAAACAACTGATTTTTACCACAAAAAAATACCGCAGTCAGAAATTGTGATTTTTAAAGGAGCTTCCCATAACCACCACCTGGAAAAAACAGAAGAATACCTAAAAGCAGCGGATAGTTTTCTTAAAGAAGCGGAAAAATAGAGTTTAACTTATTGAAAAAGTCGTTATCTAGCTGTATATTGTATTAATACGCAGATGGTCACAGATAAAAATCGCAGATTAACGCAGATTTGAAAAAGTATCACGTAACACGTTTCTAAAAGCGTGCTACGTGCGACATGATACATAATTTGCGTAACAAAGGGAGGGTAACTATGCATGACCTTAAGCCGATACTAGAAGGACATCCGTTTTTTAGCGGGCTTAAAGCAGAATACCTGGATTTTATAGTAGGTTGCGCCTCTAACGTGCGTTTCAAAGAAGGGGAGATAATCTTAAGAGAAGGCGATGCAGCGGATAAATTTTTTCTGGTGAGGGAAGGAAAAGTTGCCCTTGAAATAAACGTTCCGCAGCATGAGCCTATTACGTTTCAGACAATTGAAGGCGGAGATATTCTCGGCTGGTCATGGCTGATACCGCCTCATTTTTACAGGTTTACCTGTAGAACACTTGCCGATACCCGCGCAATTGCGCTGGACGGCAAATGCCTCAGGAATAAATGCGAAGAAAACCGCGATATGGGTTATGAGCTTTTAAAGCGCCTGGCAGGAGTATTCACCCAGAGGCTTGAGGTAACCAGGAAACAGCTCATAAACATATACGATATAGAGCGTAACAAATAATATAAAACGGAGGTTTAAATGGACCCGCTACTTAAAAAACTCATCAACGCAGCAGGTGTTTCAGGTTATGAATGCGAAATCACAAAAATAATGCACGATGAATTTAAAAAAATTACCAAAGAAGTAGAAATTGATTCTTTTGGCAACGTCATAGCAACCAAAGGCAAAGGCAGCAAGAAGATTATGATAGCCGCCCATATGGATGAAATAGGCCTGCTTGTTAAATATATAACAAAAGACGGTTATCTTAATTTTATTAAAATAGGCGGGATAGATGACAGGGTTTTGGTCGGCCAGCGCGTGATTGTTAAATCCAAAAAAGGGGATGTCTGCGGCGTTATCGGGATGAAGCCGCCTCATCTTGTGCGTGAAGAGGAAAGAAAGAATCCCATAAAGTATACAGATATGTTTATAGATATCGGAGCCAGCTCAAAAGAGGATGCCGAGAAAAGAGTTTCCATAGCTGACTCAATTATTTTTGAGCCTAATGCAGGCGTGCTTTCGGGCAATTTAATTTACGGTAAAGCCATAGATGACAGGGTGGGCTGTTTCGCTCTTTTAAAAATTCTTGAGCGTTTAAAAGTAAACGCGCAAATTTATGCCGTAAGCACGGTGCAGGAAGAAGTAGGCCTTAAGGGCGCGCGCACATCCTCATTTAAAATAAACCCGGATTTTGCAATAGCGCTGGATACAACAAGCGCGGGCGATACCCCTATGATAAAAGAGAACGAGTCTAACTTAAAACTTTCAGGAGGCGCCTGCATTACCGTAATTGAAGCTGCCGGGCGCGGAATTATAGTCAGTGAAAAAATAAAAAATCTTTTTATAGATACGGCAAAGGCAAATAAAATAAAATACCAGCTTGATGTGCTTGAGGGAGGAATGACCGACGGCGCAATGATTAATATGAACAGGGAAGGAATTCCAACCGGCGTATTAAGCGTTCCCAGCCGCTATGCGCATTCGCCAACCGGCGCGTTTTGCATGGATGATTTAAATTCGGTAATTGAGCTTGCGGTAAAAGCCATAGAGAATTTTATAAAACATTAATTGCTTTTAAACAGCCAACCAGTGGTTACAGAGCAGCAAAAAATAGACGAAGTTGTTAAACTGCTAAGTAAATCAAAGAGCGTTTTTTTTATAACAGGTGCAGGAATTTCAGCTGAATCAGGCCTGCCTACTTACCGCGGCCTCGGAGGGCTTTATAACGGGAAATTAACCGATGAAGGAATGCCTGTTGAAGAAGCGCTCTCGGGATTAACGCTTGAACGGCAACCTGAAATTACCTGGAAATACCTTTCAGAAATAGAAAGAAATTGCCGCAAGGCAACATTTAACCGCGCGCATAAAATTATCGTAGAGGCAGAGGAAGTATTTAAAAGAGTATGGGTGTTTACCCAGAATATTGACGGCTTCCACCATGCCGCAGGCTCTAAAAACATAATTGATATCCACGGAAATATGCATAATCTCTATTGCAGGGATTGCGGCTTTAAATTAACTGTAAAGGACTATAGTAATTTAGAGATTCCTCCGCATTGCCAAAAGTGCGAAGGGATAATGAGGCCGGATGTTGTTTTTTTCGGAGAATATTTACCTCCGGAGAAACTTAAAATTTTGCAGCGTGAACTTTCTTCCGGATTTGACATTTATTTTTCAATAGGCACAACAAGCGTTTTCCCTTATATTCAGCAGCCGATGATTTACGCAAAATCAAAAGGCAAACCAACTATAGAGATAAATCCGTCGGATACCGAGATATCATCTATAGTGGATATAAAAATATCAAACACAGCAGTTAATGCGCTGGATAATATCTGGAGCAAATTTTTAAAAACAAACAAATGAAAAAAAATAAATTTCTGTTTATAGCTGTCGCCGGTTTATTGGTGTCTTTAACCGGCTGTTTATACGCCGCAAAAACTAAAGATAGGGTTTGCCAGTTTTCCACAATAAATGCTTTGATGAAAGGATTGTATGATACGGATTTTAATTACGGACAAATCAAAAAATACGGCTCATTCGGCATAGGCACATTCAACGCCTTGGATGGGGAAATGGTTGCTTTGGATGAAAAATTCTATCAGGTTAAAGCGGACGGCAAAGTTTATCCCGTGGATGATTCAATGAAAAGCGGTTTCTGCGTGGTTAAATTTTTTAATGCCGACAAAGAAATAGAATCAAGCGGCGACATTGATTATGCTTCTATTGTTGAAAGGCTTGAGGAAAAAATACCTTCAAAAAATATTTTCTATGCGGTAAGGATAGAAGGCAGCTTCAAGCATGTTAAAGCGCGCAGCGTCCCTAAACAGGAGAAGCCCTACAAAGGCCTGGCTGCCGCAGCCAAAGAACAAAGCGTATTTGAATTTAAAAATATAGACGGTACTCTTGTAGGGTTTAGATTTCCCGATTATGTGTCCGAAATTAATATGGCAGGCTGGCATTTTCACTTTATAAGCAAAGACAAAACCCGCGGCGGGCATGTTTTAGATTGCGTATTAACCAGGGGTTTAATTTCCATAGACCAGTCAAACGGATTTTATCTTAAACTTCCGGATAACCAGGATTTTTTAAGAGCGGATTTTAAAAAACTTGACGAGGCAGCGCTTAAAAAAGCAGAACAATAATGGCAGACGCAAAGAAAAAGACAATAGTCGTTGTAGGGGTTTCGCATAAGGAAGATAAGTTCGGATTTAAAATATTCAGGGATCTTTTAAAAAACGGTTTTACTGTTATTGGAGTAAATCCGACTGACGGAGAAATTTTAGGGCAAAAAATTTACAGAAACTTAAAAGAAATAAACAAAGCCGTAGATCTAGTGATTACGGTTGTGCCGGCTTCGGTTACAGAGCGCATAGTTGAGGAGTGTAAAGAACTTGGTATCAAAGAAATCTGGATGCAGCCAGGCTCGGAATCTGATTTGGCGATTGCGAAAGCCGCAAAATACGGAATTTCAGTTATCGCTAACGCCTGTTTTATGGTTCAAGAAGGAATTTGGTAGCTCTTTGATTACGTAATAGACATAATTATGTAAACGTTTTCACAAAGATTGGCTGATTGCCTTGAATTAGGGTTTGGCGAATGTTATAATGAATTGTAACAAAGGGAAAATTAACCCTGCCTGTTGCGTCAACAGGTTAAAGTGCTACAGCCAACACCTAATTCAGGGGAGCTGAATTTCCTTTCGCTGAGGCGATTAGGATGAAGCACCCACTTGAGTGAAACGGACTGTATGCAGCAGCCTGAGACGGACTGATGGCAGGGTTTATTATTTTATAGGCCGTATCAGGTACCACGTAGCAGGTAGCACGTTTCAAAGACGTGTTACGTGATGCGTGCAACGTGTTACAAATATATGCAGAACAAAGACACTCCGCTTGCGCTTCGCCTGCGGCCTGAAACGCTTGACGAATTTATCGGGCAAAAACATATTTTAGGAGAAGGAAAACTTTTAAAAAGGGCTATTATCGCCAGAAGGCTTCCTTCGCTTATTTTCTATGGGCCTGCCGGCTGCGGAAAAACAACCCTTGGCCTTATTGTCGCCAAAAGTATTGAAGCAGATTTCATATACCTTAACGCTTCTTTTACCTCTTCTGTTGAAGTGAGGAAAATCATCCAGGAAGCGAAGAAGAAACTGGAAAAAGAAGCCAGGAAAACCATTCTTTTTATTGATGAAATACACCGTTTTAATAAACTGCAGCAGGAGTCTCTTGTTCCGGATACCGAAAGCGCAAACATTAACCTTATAGGCGCAACCATATATAATCCGGCATATTACATGATACCATCGCTTATTTCGCGGGCTATCATTGCTGAATTTAAGCCCCTTAGCAAAGACGATATTATTGCAATTCTAAAGCGCGCGCTTACGAATAAAGAAAAAGGGCTCGGGGATATGAATATTACCTGCAGCGAGGAGGCTTTGGATTACATAGCGGTATTATCCGCTGGAGATGCGCGCAAAGCCCTTGGCTCTTTGGAAATCGGCATACTCAGCACAAAAGAAGATATAGATGGTAAAATCAACTTTGATTTAAACGGCGCCAAAGAAAGCATCCAGAAAAATATATTTTACGACAAAAAAGATTCTTATCACTACGATACCATATCGGCATTTATAAAATCAGTAAGAGGAAGCGATGTTGACAGCGCGCTCTACTGGCTTGCAAAAATGATTAAATCAGGAGAGGACCCGCGTTTTATAGCGCGCAGGCTGGTTATTTTAGCAAGCGAAGATATAGGTAACGCGAATCCATTCGGATTAGTCCTTACGACAAGCGCGTTTAAGGCTGTTGAGTTTATCGGAAAACCGGAGTCGGATTTAATTCTGGCGCAGGCAACAATTTATCTTGCGGCTTCCCCTAAATCAAATTCAGCCTATCTTGCCATAGATAAAGCCAAAAAAGATATAGAGCAGGAAGAAACCAAAGAAGTCCCCAAGCATATAAAAACACATTCCAAAGATTACAAATACCCTCATTCATTCGGAGGTTTTGTTGAGCAGGATTACGGAGCAAGGAATAAATACTATTTCCCCAAGGATATCGGCGAAGAAAAAAAGCTTAAAGATTTTCTTGATAATTTGAATAAAAATAAATAGCCTTCAGGTTTCAGATTTCAGTTCTCAGCTTCAAAAATCAAATCCCTTGTTTTTTAAAAAGAGTTATGATAAAGTTATGATTCCAAGCTGAAGGCTGACGCCTGAAAGCAGAAAGCTTTTCAAAAATGATTAAAGAAGTAGCAACTCCAAAATTAAAGAGCCCGATTTTTATCGCTGCCTGGCCCGGAATGGGGGAGGTCGCCTACAGGAGCGTATTGTTTCTTCGCGAAGTAATGGGTTTTAAAATGTTTGCAAAACTTGAAGCCGGAGAATTTTTTAAGCCGGCGGCAGTGGTTGTTGATAAGGGTGTCCTTGATTTGCCCTCAATGCCGGCAGGGTTTTTTTATTATGTGAAAGGAAAAAAATTCCCGGACATAATTCTTTTTATGGGCGAGGTCCAGCCGCCGCTTGAACACGCGGAGGAATTATCCAACGCAATAATTGATTTTGTTAAAAAATATAAAACAAAATTCATGCTTACTTTCGCCGCAAAGCCAGAAGCCATTGACCATAAGGCAGAGTCAACAGTAAGGATTGTCGCGACAGAAGAAGAGATATTAAAAGATTTCGAAAAATTAAGCGTTAAGCCTCTTAAGGAAGGGCAAATCAGCGGCCTTAACGGGCTAATCCTTGGTATTGCGAAAAACCGCGGCCTTCGCGGCGCCTGCCTTCTTGGAGAAATCCCCTTTTATACAGTGCAGATAGAAAATCCCAAGGCAAGTGCCGGTATACTTAAAATTGTAAATGACTACTTTGGTTTAAGCCTTAACCTTACGCCCTTAACCGACAGGTCAAAATTTATAGAAACAGAGATAGATAAACTGATAAGTTATCTTAAGGGCGAAGTTCCTGAGCCAACCACAACACCTTTAAGCGAAGACGACATAGAAAAACTTAAAAAAGACCTCGCTGCCTACAGCAAGCTTCCGCAGTCCGCCAGGGAAAGAATTGAAACGCTTTTTAAGGACGCGCAGAAAGATATCGCTAAAGCCGCAAAACTCAAAGAAGAGCTTGATCATTGGAATGTTTATAAGGAATACGAAGATAAATTTCTTGACCTCTTCAAAAAGAAAGATAAAAAAGACGAGTCGCATTAAAAATTTCTATTACACTCCGTCCGCTTCCCAAAAATGATTAAAGGTATTTCTGTAGAAGAGATAAGGCATTTGGAGGAGTCAGCCGGAAAAATAGGGCTTTCTGAAAGAACGCTTATTGAAAATGCTTCAAGCAACCTCGCTTTTGCAATTGATAGTTTAAATCTGGGTAAAAAGGTTTGCGTGGTTTCCGGGCGAGGCAACAACGGAGCTGATGCGCTTGCCTGCGCGAGGAAACTCGCTGCCAGGAACTATGAAGTATCAGCTGTAATTTTGAAAGAAAAAGATTTTAACCCCGAAGTAAAATTCCAGAAAGAAATTCTTGAAAGCATAAATTTACAGCCGGCAATTATAGAACCGGGCGATATAAAAAAATTTAAAAGAATTATCAGCGTGTCAGATTTTATTCTGGATGGCATATTGGGAATAGGCGTAAGAGGGGAAGTTTCCGGATTTCTTAAGGAAACAATCAATTGCATAAATAAAATCGGCAAAAAAATAGTTTCCTGCGATATCCCTTCCGGATTATCGCCGGATACCGGGTGCGTTTTGGGAGAAGCTGTAAAAGCAGATTACACAATTACATTTATCGCCCCCAAAAAAGGATTTTTCTCAAAAACCGGAAAAAAATTCTGCGGAAAAATATTTGTAACCGATATAGGGATATCCGGAAAAATGCTTAAGGATTTATGCAGGAAATAATAACTTTAAAACACGGCGAAGGCGCCAAAGCAAGCTACAATCTGGTTAAGGAAGTTTTCCTTAAGAAGCTTTCAAGCCCAGCCCTTAAAAAATTAACTGACGCGGCAACAATAGGCAACCTGGTTTATAGCTGCGATTCTTTTACGGTAGACCCCATATTTTTCCCCGGCTCAGATATAGGAAAGCTTTCAGTATTCGGCACGGTTAATGATATCTCGGTTTCCGGAGGAATTCCTAAATATTTGAGCCTTGCTGTAATAGTTGAAGAAGGATTTTTAAAATCAGACCTCATAAAAATAGTAGCTTCAATAAAGGCAGCCATTCGCGCGGCAAAAGTTGATATAGTAAGCGGAGATTTTAAGGTGGTTGAGCGGGGCAAAGCGGATAAAATTTTTATAAGCACATCAGGGATAGGGGAGAAAATTAAAAAAGCAAACCCGTCTTTTAAAAGCATAAAAAACAAAGATAAAATAATTGTAACCGGTTCGGTCGGAGAGCACGGCATAAGCGTTATGCTTGCGCGGAAAAAAATTTTTGAATTTAACATAAAAAGCGACTGCCAGAGTTTGAATTCGCTTGTTACTTCGCTATGGATGAAGTTTCCGCAAATTAATTTTATGAGAGACCCTACCCGTGGAGGTATTGCAAGCGTTTTAAATGAAATACATTTAGGAAGCAAAAAAGGTATAAGAATTTCTGAGGAAAATATTCCTGTCAGGCGCGATGTCCGTGCCGCATGCGAAATATTAGGTATTGACCCGTATTATCTTGCCTGCGAAGGAAGGGCTATTTTGGTTGTGCCGGATAAAATTTCAGAAGAGGTTTTAAAATTTTTGAAGAAAACATCAAAATCAGCATCAATTATAGGAGAGATAGATAAAGGAGCAAAAGGGGTTGTGCTTAATACTGTTTCAGGCGGAGAAAGGATTCTTGATTTTTCGCACTCCTTTAATCTTCCAAGAATATGTTAAACCGCAGTCCGGCTATGAATGAAGAAAAAGTTTACCAAGAGAAAAAGATACCGGAAGATACAATCATAAGGCTTTCATATTATTTGCGCGCGTTGATTTATTTTCTTGAGGAAAATAAAAAAGTGGTATCAAGCCGCCAGCTTGCCGAATTTCTTAAAATAAGCCACCATCAGTTAAGAAAGGACCTTTCGTATTTCGGGCATTTCGGAAAGAAGGGCGTAGGCTATTCATCGTATGAGTTAATTGACAGGATAAAAGAAATACTTGGTTTAAACCAGCAATGGAATGTTTGCGTTGTTGGGTTTGGAAATTTAGGCAGGGCGCTTTCATCTTACAAAGGATTCCGCGATCAGGGCCTGTGCATAAAAGCTGCCTTTGACGTTGATAAAAACAAACAAAATAAAAATTATAACGGGATAAAGGTTTACGGGCTTGATAAAATCCAGAATGTAATAAAAAAAGAAAATATACGAATAGCGATAATAACTGTGCCTAAAGAAAATGCTAAAGAAATTTCAAACCAGCTGTATAAAACAGGGATACGCGCGATTTTAAATTTTGCTCCGGTAAAGCTTAGCCTGCCGCAAGAAGTAATTCTAAAGGACGTTGATTTTTCCTGCCAGCTTACTTATCTTACCTACAGATTGAAACTTTCAGAAAAGAAGAATTTTTAGGAAGACTTTTATCAGCGTATAGTTTTTCTAAATGCTATACGCTCTACGTTAAATAAATGGTGCGCGAGGCGCCTGTCCTCCGAAGCCCGAAGGGCGAAGGAGGAGGACTTGTCTGTGTGCTTCGCCAAAGGCGAAGTTTTCTCCAACATACATCCAAGTGTTTTTATTGTCCAAGTAAGGCAACCTAAAGAGCTGTAATTTTTTGAACTCAAATAAATGGTGCGCGAGGTGGGACTTGAACCCACACGGCTTTCGCCATACGCCCCTCAAACGTAAGTGTCTGCCATTTCACCACTCGCGCTACAGAGTTTTCAGATTGGTCAAAAACTTTTAGCTTCTACGAGATTTTATTTAGTTTGGTAACTTATGGTGGCAATAACATTGGAGAAAGTTTCACCTGCGGCGAAACGTTATTGACACCACTCGCGCTACATACTTTTCATATTGTTCAAGAGCTAGTTGCTTCTAAAAGAGCTTTATTCTGTTTGTAACTTAGGTGGCAACAACGGTTAAGACACTTTGCCTTCGGCAAAGGTTGTTGACACCACTCGCGCTAGTAATTTTTTTGGTTGGTCAAAAACTTTTAGCTTCTAAAATGTTGATAGCTTAGGTGGAACAAGCGTGAGGAAACTTCGCCTGCGGCAAAGACTTGCTGCACCATTAGCGTTTTAACCACTGTATTTTTCAAAGAGAAGCTGAGAAATAAAAAACTGACAGTTAAAGACTTAAGCTGTCAGCCCAATATATATACCATACAACTATTTATCTGACAACTAGATTTATGCTTTCCAAAAGAGCTCAATACTTCTGCTCGGTTCTCTTATCAAAAATATATTTACTCTGGGCGAATTTTTTGGCAAAACCCTTAACTTCTGCGCCAAGAGAGCTTATCTGCGCAGTATGCGTAAATTCCCGGTATAAATTGGTTATTATGCCTATGGATATGGTTATAAATCCGAATTTATGTATTTCGTTGTCTCTGCCTTTCGTTTCAATGAAGCCTTTTATCCTGTCTTTTTCATCAAAAAACTTGGGCGAAATTTTATCAAAGTCGCTTATTATTTGTTTGGCGATTTCTTCGCCTTTTTCCGGAGAGGTTATGATAAAAAAATCGTCGCCGCCGATGTGTCCTATAAAATCCTTGGTTGTGCCTTTCCCCTGTATGGCGTTTATGATTATTCTGGCAGTTTCTTTTATAACTTCATCGCCCCTTTCAAACCCGTAATAGTCATTTACCGCTTTAAAGTTATCCAGGTCTATATAAAGCGCCGCAAATTTTTCCTTGCTCTTTATTTTCTCATCAAGCTCCCGGCTTATTGAAACGTTTCCGGGAAGGCGCGTGAGAGGATTGGCATCAAGATTTATATTTGAGCGCCGGATAAGCATGCGTACGCGGGCGCTAAGTTCCTGCGGAGAGAAAGGCTTAACCATATAATCATCAGCGCCGGACTCAAGTCCTTTTACTTTATCTTCAATTTCGCCTTTCCCGGTAAGCATAATCAACGGTAAATGAACAAGCAAAGGGTCCTTTCTTAAAATTTTACATATCTCAGGGCCGTGCAGGTCC
>JAQTUC010000024.1 GCA_028710385.1 Candidatus Omnitrophota bacterium | reverse complement strand
CTCTTACTTCCTTCGTATAGCGGATATTCGCAAAGCCTGCACTCTATATCGGCATTGTAAAAAATCAATTTTCTCTGCGGCCTTAGCCCAACCTTTTTTAAAAGAGGAATATTCCCTGAAAAAATGTAAGCGGTAAAACCGCTGCATTTTTGTTTTAGAAAATCACCCATTTCTTCATAAAGAGTTTCCAGCTCGCTTACGCTTCCAAGGCGTATCCCGTATTCCGGATTTATGATTAGTATTCCCGGCGGTTCAGGTATGGGTGTCTGCCGGTAATCGCATGTTTTAAATTCAATAAACTTTTCAACCTGCGCAAGCGAGGCATTTTTGTGCGCCGCATCCATGGCATTTTTGTCTATATCGGTTGCGATAATCCTAAAATTCAGATTTTTGTTTTCATTTTTACGAAGGTTTTCTCTTATCTTTTCAAACAAGGCTTTATCAAATAGTTTGGTATGCATAAAACCGAAATTATTCCGCAATATTCCGGGCGCGCGGTTAAGTGCCATATACGCCGCTTCAATTGCTAAAGTACCGCTTCCGCACATAGGGTTTATGAAATGGGTTTTCCTTTGCCAGTTTGTCGCAAGTATAATTGCGGCGGCAAGAGTTTCCTGAAGCGGAGCCTTAAGGGGGATTTTACGATAGCCTCTTTTTGAAAGAGATTCACCGGATGTATCAATATAAATTGAGCAATGATTGTCTGCCCAGTATAAATATATAACTGTTTTTTCGCGGCTTGAGCCTGAGTCCGGACGCCTGCCTTTTATTCTGACCAGCCTGTCTACTATGGCATCTTTACATTTAAGGTTGGCGAAGCGGTTATCGCGTATGGTAGGGTTTGAAACGTTTGAAAAAATACTTATGAAACCATCTTCAGATATCAGACTCTCCCATTCTATATTTGCAACCTGCCTGTAGAGCTCTTCCGGATTTACGCAGGCAAATTCTTTAACCAGCAGAAAAATATGGTTTGCGCTGCGTAGAGCCAGATTAAGCTGCATTATCTCTCCGAAATCGGCTCCCAAAAAAACACCGGTATTTAACACTGAGGAATCCTTGAATCCGAGACGGAGGAGTTCCTGATGTAAATACGGAACAAGATTTTTGGCTGTACTTATGAATATTTTGTATTTTTTCACCCCGCCCTTCCTTTTCTCTTAAATTATTGTTTTCACCCCGCCCTTCCTAACTATGTTTTTTGTCTACTTTGGAAGGGCGGGGTTCATATCCAACATTATACGTTGGCAAAAAAATATGTCAAAACGGCAATATCCCTTGCAAAATTAAGAGCGCTATTTAAAATAATAAAGGGGCTTGATTTTCTAAATAACGCGGTATTTTCAGGTTTTTCGGAAGAAAAGGTTAATAGAATAACTTGACAAGTTAAAGATTATATGGTATATATTTAACTGGTTAACTAATAGGAGGTGACAATGAAACCGGTTAATGCCGCTAAAATCAACTATCCCAACGATTTAATAGTTTATACGATAGGCAGGCTTTATGTTCTTTTGGACTCTTACCTTTATAATACAGCCTATAAAGAATACAATCTTAACCCTTCAAAATTTAATCTTCTTATGGTAATAAAGCACGTCGGTAAGGAAAATGGCATTTCTCAAAGCGAGCTCGGAAGCAATCTTTACGTTACGGCGGCGAATATAACAAAATTACTAGATGCGCTTGAAAAAGAGGAGCTTGTTAAGCGCATGGCATCTCCGGATGACAGGAGAGTAAACCTTATAAAAATTACCGAGAAAGGCTCAGGGCTTCTTGATGATATCTGGCCAAAGCACGTTGCGACTCTTAACAAAATTCTTGAAAATTTTTCAGCTGCGGATAAAGAAAAACTAAATCAGCTGCTTAAGGAATTCAGAAACGATATGGAGGCTAAAACAAAGTAACCATGAGCAATTACAAAGAACTTTTTAAAAATAGAAGTTTTTCGCATCTTTGGTGGGGCCAGTTTATATCCGGCCTTGGCGACAGATTTACCCAAATGGGCCTCTTAACAATTGCCATGCTTCTTTCTGCCGACAGCGGAGAAAAAATGGCGTGGATAACTTTTTACAGTTTGCTTCCGTTTTTATTTTTTGGGCAGATTTTCGGAGTAATAGGAGATAAATTAAGCAGAAAAAAAATAATGATATTTGCGGATATATTAAGGGCGTTTTTGGTTGCCCTTATACCTTTTATAAACAGCCATACTAATTCGCTGGGTTATATCTATCTTATTGTATTTTGCGTGGGGACTTTATCCGCGTTATTTTCTCCCGCTAAACTTGCAATTATCCCCAATATGATTGAAAAAGAAAAAGTTGTAAGCGCTAATTCGCTGGTTGCTTCAAGCGGAATGTTTTCAACCCTGGTCGGCACATTAATCGCAGGCTATCTCATAAAGCTATTTGGGCCACACCCTATGTTTTATATAAACGCTTTTACGTTTTTTGTTTCGGCAATTATGATAGGAAATATAATTATTCCGTTAAAAGAAGAGCTGGCGCAGGAAGCGCCGCTTTCTTTAAAAAATATTTTTCAGGGAATGCGCGCAGGGCTTTCTTTTATAAACAGGCATCAGCTGATACTAAGAATAGTGCAGCTAAACGCGGTCTTTTCGTTGTTTTCAGCCTTTTTTTACATAAACATTCTTAATTATTCCAAAGTTCAATTGCAGGTTTTTTCGCAGGGTTATGGCCTTTTGCTTGCTTTTTTGGGGCTTGGGCTTTCTTTCGGGGCAATCTTTTTGGGACGGCGTATAGGAAAACTTAATTATAACAACATATTATTCATGGGTTTTGGAGTAATTTCACTTGCAAATGCCCTTATGATGTTTAAGCCGGATTTTAAGCTATGCATCCCCATACTTATATTTGTGGGTATTGGCGCTTCTCTTATTATGATCACGCTTGATTCCCTGCTCCAAAGGGCTACGCCGGATTCTTTGCGTGCTAATGTTTTCGGCGCGAGGGGCATAGTTACTAATTTTGTTTTTCTTGTAAGCCTTGTAATGGTGGGAAAGTTAATTTCAAAGTTCAGCTACTTTTATATTTTCGGCTTTATCTGGCTGGCAGGGCTTTTCGTCGCAATTATAATATACATTTCAGAGGGGCAGGTCGGATACCGTATCTTTAGAAGCGTTTTACGCCTGATACTTAAGCTTTTCTTTGATCTTAAAGTGACAGGGCTTGAAAATGTCCCGCCAAGCACGAAAATAATTTTAGCCGGAAATCATACAAGCTTAATGGATGGCGTTGTTGTCGCGGCAGCTTATCCGAAAAAAGTTTACTTTATGGCGGCTGAAAGCGTGTTTAAGCACAGCGTCTGGGGATTTTTCGCAAGGCATTTTGGTTTTATCCCTGTTAAAAAAGGCTCAAGCAATAAAGAGGCAATAGCCGAAGCCATAAGGATCCTTGAAGGAAGAAACACTCTCGGGATATTTCCGGAAGGGCATATAGCTGCTGACGGAAAGCTTGATGAAGGGAAAAAAGGCGTTGCCGTCATAGCTCTTAAAACAGGCGCCTCAATTGTTCCTTTTGCCATAGAGGGTGCTTATTATGCCTGGCCGCTTCCCAAGAAATGCCCCAAGAGGCATCCGATTGAAATAAGGTTTTCTAAGCCCCTGGATATAAAAGAATACGAAGGCACGGAAGACCTCATAAAAGAAGTAATGCAGGACATAAGGCAGACCCAGAAAGACATGGAAGAAGACGGTTTGCTTAAGGTTGACCCTAACGTTATAGTGCGCCACATTATTAATTTTGAATAATATGATTGCAGAAATAGTAACAATAGGCACGTTGCTTACGGCGGATAACTGTAACATTGAATACCGCCATTACCAGAACAATAAAGACAAGGTAATTGTTATTGCTCACGGCTTTTACAACAGCAAAGACGCTGAATTGCTTGAAAGGCTCGCGAAATATTTCTTTGAAGATTACGATGTCTTTATGTTTGATTTTAGGGGGCACGGCAGAAGCAGCGGTTTATACAGCTGGATATCCAAGGAAGACCAGGATTTGAATGCCGCGCTTAACTATCTTAAGGGAAAGTACAAAAAAACTGGTTTAATTGCTTTTTCTTTGGGCGGCAGTGTTAGCATAAATGCGCTTTCTAAAAGGCACGATGTAAATTCTCTTGTGTGCATATCTACGCCTTCTGATTTTTCAAAAATAGATTACCAGTTTTGGAAACTTGATTTTAAAAATGACCTGGTTTACACATTGTTTACCAAAGAAGGCCAAAAGGGCCGCGGCTTTCGGCCAGGGCCTTTCTGGCTTAAAAAAGAAAAGCCGATAGATAATATAGAAAAAATCAATATTCCTGTTTTATATATACACGGAGAAAAAGACTGGGTAATACGCCCATGGCATTCGCAAGCGCTTTACGACAAGACAGTTTCCAGTAAAAAACTTATTATGATTAAAGACGGCCCGCATGCTGAATATTTGATGAAAAATTCGGAGAAAGAGTTTGTGGGAGCGATAAAAGACTGGTTTAAAGAAACTTTACCGGAGGAAAAATGAATGTGAAAAGTTTTTTTATGACGTTTTGGCAGCTGTTGTTTTCGCTTTCAATGTATGCCTTGGGTATTTTCTTCTTCGGCCTTGCGCTTTGCCCGGCAGTTATTATTTTCTTTAAGGTTTGGTCGCTTGTAATTGCTGAAAATATATGGTTGCGTTCTTTAGCTGTTGGGTTTGCCATCGGACTTGGCTATTTTGTGTTCGGTTTCGGGCTTATTGTTTTATCCGGGCTTACAAGGACAATTTTCAGACTAAAACTGCGCGAGGGCAACCACAAAATATTTTCTCTTGAAGCTCTTAAATGGGCTTTTGCAAGTTCGTTATACCTTATTATTAATTTCACATTTATTGATTTTATACTGCTGACACCATTTGCAAATCTTCTCCAGCGGTTGCTGGGAGCCCGCCTCGGCAGTAACGTTCAGATAAATTCAAAATTCGTTTTTGATTCAACGCTTCTTGAGATAGGAGATAATACTGTTGTCGGAGGAGGCGCGATCATTATAGGCCACGTGGTTGAGCGCGGCATTCTTAAACTTAAAAAAGTAAAAATAGGCAAAAATGTAACCATAGGCTCGCACGCAACAATTATGCCAGGCTGCGAAATAGGCGATAACGCAATTATAGGCGCCGGAGCGGTTTTGCTTAAAAACACAAAAATTGAGCCGCATTCAGTATGGTACGGAGTGCCTGCGGAGAATATCAGGAACAGGCATAATCACGATAAAGAAGAATAGCGTCATAAGGAAAAAATTATGAAAAAACATGTAAATATTGAGAATGTCGGTATCCTAGATCTTCTCTACATACTTACAAAAAAATACAACTCAAAGCCTGCCTTGCAGATAAAGGAAGGCGGGAAATTAACTAAAGTTTCTTATGACGATTTACGGGAACGCTCAGTCGGAGCTTCAACTTTTCTTATAGAAAAGCAGATACCGAAAGGAGCGCATATCGCAATTCTTTCGGAAAACCGCCCTGAATGGGCAATTGCCTTTTTCGGTATAATTTCAGCCGCTTGCGTGACCGTGCCTATTGATGCAAAACTATCCTTACGTGAAATCTTTTTCATACTGAATGACTCAAAATCAGAGTGCATATTTGTTTCTGAGGATTTTGTAAAAACAATATATGAGCATAAGAATGAGCTTCCCTTTGTAAAGCATATAATATGTTTTGGAAAAACAGAAATTCCAGGAATTTTTTATTTAAACGACCTCAAAAGGAAAGATGATGCTCAGGGAAACCGCCCGAAAGACGTGTCTTCGGAAGATAGCATGCTTATAGTATATACTTCAGGCACTACCGGAGTTGCCAAGGGTGTAGAGCTAAGCTACAAAAATCTCCTGTTTGAGGTTATGTCTTTATATAATCTTATAAAATTTACCCCGGATGATTCATTTGTTTCGCTGCTTCCGCTTAATCATACGCTTGAAATTACAGGAGGCCTTATAGCCCCGTTGTACGGAGGCGCAACCGTTACTTACTGCGATACGCTTAAGCCGGCGAATATTATAAGCCTTATGAATGAAGTAAAGGCAACCGGTATGATTTGCGTTCCCCTTATCTTAAAAATGTTTTACGGAGGAATAATTAAGGAAGCGGAGAAGCAGGCGGCTGCCAAGCGCAGGGCTTTTTATGTGCTTTTTAATCTAAGTCATTTGATGCTTAAGCTTAATATCCGCATAGGCAGGATTATTTTTAAAAAGATATATAAAAAATTCGGAAAGAATTTTAAATGTTTTGTTTCAGGAGGCGCTCCATTGGATGTTACGCTTGAGAAAAATTTTAACGCCCTTGGTTTTACCATACTTCAGGGCTACGGCTTAACCGAGACAGCCCCTGTTGTAAGCGTAAATACCTTTGAGAAAAGGAGATACGGCTCGGTAGGCCGGCCTCTTTCCGGCGTTAGCGTAAAAATATTAAAAGCGAGCGAGTCTGTTTTGGACGGTGAAATAGTTGTCAGGGGGCCTAACGTTATGAAGGGTTATTATAATGGTTTGCAAAAGACAGAAGAAGTGTTAAGGGGCGGCTGGTTTTATACCGGCGATATCGGATACATTGATGAAGATGGTTTTTTATTTATTTCCGGAAGAATTAAAAATCTTATTGTTCTCGGCGGCGGTAAAAAGATTTTTCCCGAGGAAGTAGAACAGGTTATGAGTGAAAGCCCTTACATAAAGGAAGTCTGCGTTTTAGGCAGGCAGGCTAAAGGAGGGATAAGAGCGGGCTCAGAAGAAGTTTACGCCGTTATTGTGCCTAATACCGATAAGTTCAGCGAAGAAGAAAAAAAGGATAAGGAAAAAATTAAAAATAAAATATCTTCAGAGCTTAACAAACTTAGCGAAAATCTTGCAGAATATAAACGTATATCTGATTTTTCTCTTTATTTTGATGAGCTTCCCAAAACTTCAACCAGAAAAATAAAACGCAAGGATGTGCTTAACCTTATTGAGAAGCTTGAAAAAGAAAATATATTAGAGAGAAAGGGCAGGTTTCTTGAAAATATTGAGTTTAAGGACGATGATTTATCGAGAAGTTTAAGGTCGCTTATTGCAAATGAAACCGGGGCAGCAATTGATAAGATAAATCAGAACGCTTATCTATATGAAGATTTAGGCATAGATTCTCTGCAGAAGGTTGAGCTTCTCTGCGTGATAGAGAAAGAGCTGGGCGTGCATATCCCAGAGAATATGGCCTATGAAATCCGCACATTTGCCGACCTTGCAAAATTTGCCGCAGAATACAGAGAAGGAAGAAAGGACATAGAATTTGATGTTGCCTCTGAAGTTTCAGGGATAGAAGCCAAAACAAGAAAGTTTTATATATACAGATTGTTTGCCGCGTTTTTTATGAAAGTATTTTTCAGGTTTTATTTTAAACTCAAAGTAAGCGGCAGGGAAAATCTTCCCCAAACCGGTTCTTTTATAATTGCGGCAAATCATTCAAGCCACCTTGATTTTCCGCTGATTTATGGCCTTTTTTCTTTTGCCCGCATTAAAAAGGTTGTAGCTCCTGCTGCAAGCGATTATTTTTACAGCAACAAGCTTAGAAAAATATTTACCGACCGTTTTATTAATTCTTTTTCTTTTGAAAGGTTCGGTAATTTTATGCACGGTTTAAAGGTCTGCAAATATTTACTTAAGCAGGAAAATTGCCTTGTTATTTTCCCTGAGGGTACCAGAGTTATCGGCTCAGAAATCGGCGAGTTTAAGCCGGGTGTCGGGATGCTTGCTTCTGAATTAAGCGTTCCTATTGTGCCTCTTTATGTTGAAGGCGCAGACAAGGCGCTTCCAAAGGGGAAAAAATTCATAAGGCCGGCTAAAATAAATATAAAAATAGGCAAACCTTTTGTTTGCGGGCAGGGCCAGGAAAAAAATTATTTATTATATAAAAAAGTTTGTGATACGGCGCGTCAGGAAATTACCGCGCTTAAAAACAGTTAAAAATATGCTTTATCCCGTTAGAAAATATATTATGAATTCTCTAAATGCTGTGCTTGGTAAACTTTGTAAGTTTTCTAACGGGATTTACCTGATAAAAGGAAATTTTCAAAAAACAATACGCTGGATGGCGGGAGACTGGATGACGCCGAATGGGGCGGCAATATTTGGGATTATTTTTGTTATTCTGACTGCTTTGGGTTTTTATCTGGGATTTGTTTATGAAAAACTGCATTTTTGTTTATTGCTGGTGCCTGTTTTTTTATTGATGCGTATGAGCATGAATGCCCTGGATGGATTGCTCGCGCGTGAATATAAATTGGCCTCGGTTAAGGGGGAATTGCTTAATGAAGGCATTGACGTGGTTGGCGATATGGTTTGCTACGGAATTTTGTATTTTATCCCGGGTATCCCAAAGGTCTCTCTTGTGATTTATCTTATGCTGATATGGGCTGCTGAATTCTTCGGGATTCTTGGCAAATCTATGCCGGGAGGAGCTCGGCGCTACGAAAACTTCTTTTCAGGAAAGCCCGACAGAGCTTTATGGATGGGGTTATTCGCAATTACCCTTTATTTTGCCCCGCAATTTATTAAATATGCAGGGTATTATTTCATAGGGTTATCTGTATTACTTACGCTCACGTGTATTTTAAGAATTAAAAAGACAATTGAATGCAGCCACGGTAAGAAATACGAATCCTATACCTGGGTTGGAAAATAAGGGTTACGTTGAACGGTTGCGATTACGCTGCTCGCATCGGTTACGTTAAACGTATAACGTAACCGTTTTACGAAACTAGCCGCGCAACCGATATACGTATGACAATTATGAAAAAAACAATTATACCAATTCTTGCAATATCTATATCATTTTTGATTATGATTTATAGAGGTAGTTACTCAATGCTTCCTGTTGCTTTCACAGTCCTGGCGCTGCTTATATTTTTTACCTTTCTTGCGGCAATTTTAACTATTCGTAAATTGCCCATTGCTAACGAGATAACAAAACGTACCATAAGCTGGTGGTGGATGGTTGCTATTTTTATGATAAGCGCAGCCTCCCACAGGCTTGTTGTGTTCTGCTTTCTTGGCTCGCTTTGCTTTTTTGCCTTGCGCGAATATTTTTCTATTGTTCCGGAATACATGCCGCAGGCAGATAAAGGAAAAATTTCCGGCAGTCTTGCCCGGTATGTATGTTATTTTGCGATATTAATCAGCGCTTACCTTGCGTATATTAAATGGTACGGTTTATATATTATTCTTGTTCCGGTTTATATTTTTCTGCTTATGCCGGTTGTATTTGTCTTGCAGGATAACGCTGATGGATGCATAAGGCGGCTTGGGCTTATTTCCATAGGGCTTATGTTTTTTGTTTTTAATCTAGGCCACAGTTTCTTTATGGTTAATCTGGGGATATCAGTCCTGGTATATTGTTTTTTACTGACTGAAACGCGCGATGTGATTGCTTATTGGGTTGGAAAAACATTGTATTTACTTTCTGAAAAGTACCAAAAAAGTTTTATTTTAAAAATCTTAAACGTAAAAATCGCAAAAAATATCAATCCCAAAAAAACATGGGGGGCAGGATTAATCAGCGCATTGATAATAAGCGCAATTTCTTTTCTTTTTGTCCCTGTTTTTCCGCAGTTTCCCAATGGCAGAATAACTTATTTATTTGCTTTGGTGTTGGGTTTTAGCATAGGGGTTCTCGGCCTAATGGGGGATTTGGTTTTTTCCATGATTAAAAGGGATATTGGACTAAAGGATACAGGAAATATTTTACCCGGCCATGGAGGAGTTATTGACCGCGTAAACAGCCTTGTGTTTACAATACCAATTACATTTCATCTTATTAACTGGAAATATTTTTAGCTTTACCTGAATAAAAAAAGGGGGAATTATGAATGCAAAAAAGCTTCCAACCTATGAAGAGCTTTCTAAACCGCTGACCATATTTTCCTATAAGTGGTTTAAATGGGGCCTGGTTAGGATTGTTCTAAATACAATAGGCAGGCTGAGCAAAGGAATAAGAATAGGGTTTAAATACGGCTTTGATTCCGGCACCATGCTTGACTATGTTTATGAAAATAATCCGCAAGGATGGTTGTTTTTCGGCAAGCTTATTGACAGGGAATATTTAAACGGGCCAGGCTGGGCAGGTATACGCCAGAGGAAAATTCATTTAAAGCAGATTTTAAACGAAGCCATACAAGGTAACCGCAGGAATAGTAAGGATACAATAATTATGGATGTTGCAAGCGGCCCGGGCAGGTATTTGATTGAAACTATGCAGGAATACCGCAAATCAGGCATTAAGGTAATTTGCCGCGACATGGATGAGACAGGCCTTAATTTAGGCAGGCAACTATGCAGCAGGCTTGGGATAGAAGGAATAAAATACGAAAAAGCCGACGCCTTCAGCCTTGAAACCTTAAAGAACACAGAGCCTGTGCCGAATATAATAATTGTTTCCGGTTTGTACGAGCTGTTTACCAATGATGATATAGTTAAAAAATCAATGGATAACATTTCCGCTGTTTTAAAACCGGGGGATTATTTTATTTTTACAAACCAGCCTTACCATCCTCAGCTTGAGCTTATCGCGCGCACTCTTCCAAACAGGCTTCACGAATTCTGGGTGATGAGGCTAAGATCAGATAACGAGGTTAAATCATGGGCAACAGCCCTGGGGTTTAAACACGTAAGAAGCCTTTTGGATGGTTACGGGATTTTTTCCGTACATTTATTTCAGAAAATATAAATGAATAATTTAATTTTCTATTTTAGGATTTTACAGCTGCTTATCCGCAGGAAAATTATGCCGCGAAGCGTTATCTGGGAAGATTATAATTATTTATCCGGCGGATATGATGAATATTTTTCCAATTACGTAAGCCCTCATTCAAAAGAAATGGTTAAAAAGCTTTCAATAGAAAAAGGGGCGTCGTGCCTTGATCTTGCCTGTGGCACCGGTGTAATTACAGTTGAATTGGCGCGCGGCACAGGAGAAAGCGGCAAGGTTATTTCCGTTGATGCTTCGCGCGGTATGATAGAAAAGGCAAAAGAGAAAATATCCGCAAATCAGAAAGTGGAATTTATCCGCAACGATATGTTTGACGCCTTAAAAACCATAAAAAAGGAATCGCTTGATTTTGTAACCTGCGGCTGGGCAATAGGTTATTCAAGCCCTTTAAAATTGTTTAAGGCTGTAAGGCCGCTCTTAAAACAAAACGGGAAAGTAGGCATTATAGAAAACAGGCAGGATACGCTTATGCCGTTAAGATGCGCAGGCATAGAAGTAATGAAACGATACCCGGCCCATATACGCTATCTTATGGTTCTTCCATTTTATCTTCCTAAAAGTAAAGAGCATCTTAAGCAGCTTTATGTAAGCGCCGGGTTTATGCCGCTTTATTTATGGGAAGGAGAAGTGGAGTTTAATTTTAAAAGCGGCAAAGACGTCCTTAATTGGGTGCTGCATACGGGTGCCAGCGCCGGCTTTGATAAAGTTATGGATGCTTCAATAAAGGATGAATGCGATGAGGCCTTTATTGAGATTATGGAGCGAGAGCATAAAAAAGACGGCAGAATCACTATTCTACATAAATTTGTCGCAGGCACAGCGCAGAAAATATGAACCCCGTTAGACCTTTTCTTTTTGCAAGGTTTAACTGGGCTCGCGTTGACTGCTATGCGCTAACGGAGGTCTGACGGGGTGAAACATATAACCGGTACGGCAAAAGATTTAATACTGATAGGCAATTTAAGGAGCAGGAATTTACGTAAATTTTCTATACCGGATTTATGGTACCTGCTTGGCACCTTTAAGAATGAGAAACTTACAAAAGTAAACGGCAAATACGTGTTAAATACTTTTCTGCCGCCGTTTCCGTCTGCCTCGTTTGAGCAATTCATAAAAAATACAATAGCCGCTAAAAACCATAATATATTTCCTTATTCAAGTTATGTCGCTCTTACCAACAACTGTAAATTTAACTGCTGGCACTGCAGCCGTGGTTTCAGGGAAGGAAATGAACTGACCGGAGAAAACTGGATTAATGTTATGCATGAGCTGCAGAATCTTGGCGTAAGCATTATAGGCTACACAGGAGGAGAGCCGCTATGCAGAGACGACCTTGAAGCAATTGTCGGCTCGGTTAGTTTAAACTCAACTACCATTCTTTTTACAACCGGAGACGGGCTGACTCTGGAGCGCGCAAAAAAACTTAAAGAAAGCGGGCTCTTTTATATTGCAATAAGCCTGGATCATTACAACAAAGACGAGCATAACAGATTAAGAGGCTCAAGCAGCGCGTTTGACACAGCTGTAAGCGCGATTGAGAATTCCATAGCCTGCGGTTTTTATACGGCAGTGCAGCTTACCGTGCGCAGGGATTTTTTAAATAAAAATGATATGGATAAATACATTGAATTTGTGCACTCCCTTGGCGTATGCGAAATAAGGATAATTGAGCCGATGCCCACAGGGCTTTTAATAGAAAAAGAAGAGGATGTATTTTTAAATGAGGCAGAAAGGGAATTCATAAAAAATTACCATGTTAAAATAAATAAAGATAAGAATTTGCCCAAAATAGCTTCATTCGCTTACCTGGAAGATGCCTCGCTTTATGGCTGCGGAGCGGGAACCCAGCATCTTTACATAGACAGCTGCGGCAATATGTGCCCCTGCGATTTTACTCCGCTTTCCTTTGGGAATGTTATAAGGGAGGGTTTTGGCAGCGCGTATTCAAACCTTAGAAAATATTTTGATGTTCCGCAGAGCAAATGTTTTATCCTGAATAATATGGATAAAATAAAGGCAGGGTTTAACGGGAAACTTCCGATTGAAAATCATAAATCAATTGAATTATGCTCCGGCTGTGTTAAAACCAAAGCGCCGGAATTTTATAGAAAATTGTGGAAAAAATAGGAGGTTGATATGGATAATGAAAAAGCAAAGAGCGTGGCAAAAGCAATAAAAACCTCAAGCGTGATAGTATGCGCCTTAACCAGCGGGTTTTTTACCCTGATTGGAGCGGGGGCTGGCTTAAGCGAACTCGGCATTCAGCCGGTTATTGCGCTGCCTCTTCCTGTCTGGATTGCGTGGGGAATTGTCTGGGGCGCTGTGTGCGGTTTTCTCGGGGCGCAGTTTTTAATAAAAATACTCATGAAAAAGAGAAATATTTTATTTGGATTATTACTGGGTTTAATCACGGCGCTGGCTATAGGCGCGGTTAATGGTTTTTTAACCGGCACAATAATTTTTGGGGTTGTCCTTAGCGTTGTAATCGGGCCTATACCGGGTTTAATTTTTGCCGCAGTTTTTCTTAAGCTCACTAAAAATAAATCTTAAATCGGCCATGCCAGGAAAAATTATATTTTTAAATCTGGCTAAAAGAATAGGCAGATTGTTAATTGTTGCGGTTATTACAATTGCTCTTTGTAAGGTTACCAGTTTTGGCTGGAAGTTTTGGAGCGGTTCGCCTTTGTTTCGTATGGCGGATAACAATGATGTGGAGGAGAGATTGAAGTCGCATGTCTATAAGCTTTCAGAAGAAATAGGCGATATTAATTTCTATAACCTTAAAGGGTTGGAAGAGGCAGCTGATTATATTTCCGGACAATTCGCGTCTTATGGTTATAAGGTTGAGTTTCAAACTTATGAAATCAACGGAATAAAAGTAAAAAATATAATTGCCGTCAAAAAAGGCGCAAAAAATCCCGATAGGTTCATTGTGGTCGGGGCCCACTATGACAATTATTTTAATCCAGGCGCAGACGATAATGCCAGCGGCGTGGCAGGTTTGCTTGAGATAGCGCGCCTGGCTGCTGATTGTAACAGCCCTGACAGTATCAGGTTTGTGGCATTTGTAAATGAAGAGCCGCCATTTTTTAAAACCGCGAATATGGGCAGCAGAGTTTATGCCGGCGCTATGCGCTTAAAGGGTGAAGACATAAAGGGAGGCATTATACTGGAAATGATAGGATATTATTCCAATAAACCATTTTCGCAGCGTTATCCGCCTGTTTTCGGTTTATTTTATCCAAATAAAGGGAACTTTATCGGCGTTTTGGCAAATTTTAATTCATGGCAGCTGGCTAAAGAAGTGGCTTCAGGATTAAAGCGCAGGGCGCAATTGCCGGTTGAATCGGTAGTTACTTTTGATTTTATCGGCGGCATAGATTTTTCCGATAACGGTTCATTCTGGAAAGAAGGTTTCCCCTCGGTAATGGTTACTGATACAGCTTCCTACAGAAGTAAGTATTACCATACTCAAAGCGATACCTACGATACGCTTAATTACAAGGCTATGGCAGAGGTAGTAAGAGGAATTTGTTTTGCTCTTGGCGAGATAGATAAGAAATAGCGTGGTTTTTACTTGCTTCATAAAGCCAGCCGCAGAGAAAGAAATTGATTAACTTATATAAGAAGCTATAATTGATAGGTCGTCTTATGGAAAAAACAACTGTTACTAAATCCTACGGAATATGCGTTGGCGCTGCCAACATTACATTTGCAGAGCTCTGCCT